>JADNEJ010000539.1 GCA_016292295.1 Candidatus Thiodictyon intracellulare | reverse complement strand
TCGTTCAAGCGTCTTCAGTTGTCGACGGCCTTGATCACAAATCCGCTCAAGGCCGGCCGGCCCATATGGGTTTTCGCGCGCAAGAGCATGTTCTGCAAAGGAGCGGCGACGCCGGGACTGAACAAGGTGGGCGGAATTATAATCAAGGCCGTTGTCGACGCTCACGATCGGTTACAGGGACGGCGGAAGCACGCAGTAAGGGCATCGCAGGGAATAAGTAGAATTCTGAAAAAATTTTATTTTACGACATACTCCCAGTAATAGCATTAGGATTTCCATTGTGGGGCACTAGTTCACGGATTCAGGGATATGTCCGGGTTTTCCGCCACCGATAAGTCCGACTGGAAGTGGACGGGGATGATCATGCAGCCTTTCTTCGTCACCCCGGAACTGATTGAGTGTGCAATCGCGGACGTGACGACGAAGAAAAACCCTAAGGCCATTTCCAGGATTCGCCTGGAGTCCTGGGCGGAAGGCAGGTGCGCGCAAATCATGCACATTGGTCCCTTCTCTGAAGAAGGTCCGACCATCGAGCATGATCAAAGCCCATTAGCCCATCACAGCATTCCGAGCTGGAGCTTGGCCTCGTCGCTCATCTGGTCCTGACCCCAGGGCGGGTCCCAGACCAGTTCGACCGTGACCTCGCCGACGCCTTCGACGGCGACTACTGCGTCCTTGACCATCAGCGGCATCATACCGGCCACCGGGCAGGACGGCACGGTGAGGGTCATGTCGATGGCAACGTCCCCGTGGTTGCTGATGTCGATGCTGTAGATCAGGCCAAGATCATAGATGTTGATCGGGATTTCTGGGTCATAGACGCCGCGTATGGCTGCGATGATGGGTTCGCGCAACTCCTGCGCGTCCATTCGCTCAACAACCACATCCAAGGGATGCCTAGCTTCCTCTGGCGGTGCCTCGTGTCGCCCGAAACCCGCGAAGCGAGCCAAACGGTTCATAGGGTACCTCTCTGCTGCGGCGTGCCTAGCCAATTGCATTTCAATCTAACGGGGCCTGCTCAAGCCGCCGACCGACCTGCTCCGCAACCTGCTCGCGCAGCGCCTCCGGAACCAGCGTGTCCAGGATCTCACCGGCGAATCCCAGGCACAGCAGGCGCCGGGCGCGCGCGGCACTGATCCCGCGGGAGCGCAGATAAAACAACTGCTCGGGATCGATCTGGCCGACCGTGGTGCCGTGGCTGCATTTCACATCGTCGGCGTGGATCTGGAGCTGGGGCTTAGTATCCACCTCAGCCCCCTCGCACAGCAGCAGGTTGCGGTTGGTCATGGCCGCATCGGTCTGCTGGGCGTCTCGGGCGACCCGCACCAGACCGTCGAATACCGCCCGCCCCTTGCCGTAGAGGATACCACTGAAATTCTCACGGCTCGTGCACTGTGGCAACTGGTGGTCGACGTCCAGGTGGAAGTCCATCAATTGTCCGTCACCGGCGAGATAGAGCCCCTGCAGGTCACACTCAGCGTGCTCCCCTTTGAATCGCACGTAGAGATCGGTCCGCGCCCAGGAGGCGCCCAGGCCGACATTGGTGCCCTGATAACGGCTCGCGGCGCCGAGACTCAGGTAGAGCCCGCTCAGGTGGAAGGCGCGGGCGCTCTCCGATTGGATGCGCTGGTGGGTAAAGACTGCATCCCGACCCAGTGTGATCTCCACCACCGCATTGGTGCAGTAGAGCGAATCACCGAGGCTCAGATAGCGCTCGATCAGGTTCGCCTGGGCACAGTCTCCCAGGGCAATAATATGGCGTGGCTGGGCAACCCGCGGCTCGTCCATCCCGACCGACAGGTGAATGAGCTCGATCGGCCGCTCGAGCCGGGCGCCGCGCTCCAAGAGGATGACCAGACCATCGTCCAGGCCGGCGGTATTGAGCGCAGCGAAGAGTGGCTGCTCGTCCCCGACCGAGCCGTTGAGCCGCTCCCGCAATGCGTCCGGGTCCGACTTAAGCACCGCCGCCAGTCCCGCGATCCGCACCCCGTCCGGCAGGTCGTGCAGGTCGGACAGTCCCGGCATGAAGCGGCCGTTGACCATCAGCACCCGGTAACTCTCAAGCCCCGGGATCAGCAGGTCTTCGAGGTCGTCACGCTGCACCGCGGTGAGCGCCTCGGCGACGTGGACGAAGCCCTGCGCCAGAAGTCGTGTCAGGCTCGTATAGCGCCAGTTCTCCGCCTTGCTGTCGGGAATGCCCTGGTCCACGACCCGGGCGCGCGCCTGAGCACGCTGGGCCTCCAGCCAGTCCGCGGCGACGGCGTCGGCACACGGGGCCGCCGCGAGCCAGCGGACCAGGCCCTTGTCGAGTGCCGCACTCATGCCGCCTCCTCGGCGCCGAGCCAGCCGTAGCCCTTTTCCTCCAGCTCCAGGGCCAGTTCTTTGCCGCCGGAGCGGATGATCCGGCCATGTGCCAGCACATGGACAAAGTCCGGCTCGATGTAGTCCAAGAGGCGCTGGTAGTGCGTAACCAGAATCACCGAACGCTCGAGACCACGCAGTGCATTGACCCCGTCGGCGACGATGCGCAGTACATCGATGTCCAGACCCGAGTCGGTCTCATCGAGGATGGCGAGTTTGGGTTCCAGGAGCGCCATCTGGAAGATCTCGTTGCGTTTCTTCTCACCGCCCGAGAAGCCGAAATTGACCGGGCGTTTCAGTAGTGAGTCGTCCAGGTACAGGACCTTCAACCGCTCCCTCATCAGGCGCAAGAAAGCGACCGCGTCGAGCTCCGGCTGCCCGCGGGCGCTGCGAATCGCATTCAGCGCCGCCTTGAGGAAATAGGTGTTGTTCACCCCGGGCAGTTCGACCGGGTATTGGAATGCGAGAAACAGGCCCAGGTGGGCACGCTCCTCCGGCGTCAGGGCGAGCAGGTCCCGGCCCTCGAAGGTCACGGTGCCGGCCGTGACCCGATAGTCCTCGCGACCGGCCAAGACATGGGCCAAGGTGCTCTTACCGGAACCGTTGGGCCCCATGATGGCATGCACCTCACCGCGGCCGACCTCCAGGTCGAGACCTTTCAAGATCTCCTTCTCGCCGACCTTGGCCCTCAGACCCTTGACAGACAACATCTGGAATCTCCTGCACGTAGAGCGGCCGCCACTGTCCGCCTAAGAAATTAAATTCAGACGCAAATGACGCAAATGACGCAAATGACGCAAATGACGCAAATAAGTTCCCGATCGATCCTAAACCCGGCCGCGGCGCAAATTGCACCGAGCGGCCCTCATTTTCGTTTATTTACGTTCATTTGCGGCTTCTCCTTCTTTCCTACTAACCGACAGCCCCTTCGAGGCTGATGCTCAAGAGCTTCTGCGCCTCGACCGCGAACTCCATCGGGAGCTGTTTGAAGACCTCTTTGCAGAAACCGTTGACGATCATGGCGACGGCATCTTCCGCGGTCAGTCCCCGGGAACGGCAGTAGAAAAGCTGGTCATCGCTGATCTTCGAGGTCGTCGCTTCGTGCTCCAATTGGGCGGTCGGATTCTTGACCTCGATATAGGGGACAGTGTGGGCGGCGCAGCGCGCCCCGATCAGAAGCGAATCGCACTGGGTGTGGTTACGCGCACCCGCCGCCTTGGCGGCGATGCGCACCAGGCCGCGGTAGGTCTGCTCACCCTCCCCGGCCGCGATCCCCTTGGAGACGATGGTGGAGCTGGTGTTACGCCCGAGATGGATCATTTTGGTGCCGGTGTCGGCCTGCTGGCGGCCCTTGGTGACGGCCACCGAGTAAAACTCACCCACCGAGTCGTCGCCGCGCAGAAGACAACTGGGATATTTCCAGGTGATGGCGGAGCCAGTCTCAACCTGGGTCCAGGAGATCTTGGAGCGCGCGCCGCGGCAGTCCCCACGTTTGGTCACGAAGTTGTAGATGCCGCCGCGGCCCATCGCGTCGCCCGGGTACCAGTTCTGGACCGTGGAATAGTTGATCTGCGCATCGTCCATGGCGATCAGTTCCACCACCGCCGCATGCAGTTGGTTCTCGTCGCGCATGGGGGCGGTGCAGCCCTCCAGGTAGCTGACGTAGCTGTCCGCCTCAGCGATGATCAGGGTGCGCTCGAATTGCCCAGTGTTGCGGGCATTGATGCGGAAATAGGTGCTGAGCTCCATCGGGCAGCGCACCCCCTTGGGCACATAGACGAAGGTGCCGTCGCTGAAGACCGCGGCATTGAGCGCCGCATAGAAGTTGTCCGTGTGGGGGACGACCGAGCCCAGGTGCTGCCGCACCAGGTCAGGATAGTCGTGGACCGCCTCGGAGATGGCGCAGAAGATCACGCCCGCCTCGGCGAGCTTGACACGGAAGGTCGTGGCCACCGAAACACTGTCGAAGACAGCATCCACGGCGATGCCGGACAGGGCCATCTGCTCCTCGATCGGGATGCCGAGCTTGTTGTAGGTCTCAAGCAAGACCGGATCGATCTCATCCAGGCTCTTGGGGCCGTCCTTCGACCGAGGAGCCGAAAAGTAGGAGATCGCCTGGAAGTCGATCGCCGGGTAGTGGACCTGCGCCCACTTGGGGGTTGCCATGGTCTGCCAGTGCCGGAAAGCCCGCAGCCGGTAGTCCAACATAAAGTCGGGCTCGCCCTTGCGCGCCGAGATCGCACGTACTACCCCCTCGTCCAGGCCAGGCGGGAAGGTGTCGGACTCGATCTCGGTGACAAACCCGTGCTCGTACTCGGAGGCGACGATCGCTTCAACGGCTGGACTTGCGGCTATCACACTTGGGCTCCGTGTTCTTGGGTGGCAATTTCTCAGCGTATCACTAGGTTTTAAATATACGCCTCTCGTTGCAGGTTTCAACACCCGCAACGATGCGGCATCTCTTCATCCCATCCCTAGTCCTTCAGGACTTAGTCCTTCAGGACTTGTTCCAGGATGCGACGGACCTCGGCCTCCAGTTCCATGGCGCTGTCCTCCTCGGGACTGCCCTTGGCCATCACCGAGAGACGCAGCAGCACGATGTAGATGGTCCCGTCGCGCTCGAACACGGTCAGATGCAGGGGGTACAGGGGCCAGCAGGTCCAGGTCCCCATTGGCGATGGCGTTGGTCCACTCCAGGTTGCCGAAGACCAGTGCGCGCACCGTGCCGAGCCGATTGCGATTGTAATCCGCGCCCGCGCCGTGCCCCATTGACTTTGTAGATCCGGTCATAGACCGCGTCGGCCTGGAGCTGAGTCTGAAGCCGCAGGACCCCGGTGGGGGCGGCGCCGACACTCCCGGGCCAGAGGACGATGAAGAGGGCGAGCCACCAATGCTTCATTCGGATTGCTCTTAACAACTTAAGGTTCGGGACCGGACCTGGCGTTGCGCCCACACCGCGGCAAGGCGCAAGCGGACAGTCTGAACGCGGTCCGGCCTATGGTAAACTGAAGTTTCCTGGTTCTGAAACCCGCGCAGGGCCAAACACTTGGGACCTGGAGTTTTCGTAGGGGTTTGCGTGGATCTCTGCAAACCCCTCGAAAATCCCCCACACCGCTACCCCCGCACCTCCGGTGCCCCCTGGAAAAACATTAAAATTCAGTTGTAAAGTCCGCCGGTGCGGATTGATGTGCGAACGGCGCCGTTGCCGCACCGACCGGTTGCCGCGCACCAGGCGCCAGGGTTCGCCGACGCGTCGGGGCCGTCGCCCCCCGGGCCCGGAAACGAGTCCGCCTGCCCCCGTCCGCCCTTGACTGTTCACCAACGGAGAATCCCGATGCCCTTGCCGCAGACCGCTCAGGCCCCTCACCCACAGGCCAGACCGCGCGCCTGGGCCATCCCCGTTAAGATGGGGGCGATCACACTGATCGCACTCCTCGTCGGTTGCGGCCACTGGCCCTTCGAGAAGCAGTCGTCGAGCCCCGCCCAACCCGCAAGCCAAGACTGCCGCGCGCACTGCGACCTCCAGAAGACCCAGTGCCAACAGCGTCAGCAGACCCGCGAACAGGGGTGTGCGCAACACTACACCAGCGACAAGGTGAACTACGACCTGTGCGTCAAGGCCGGCAACCACAACTGCCGGGCACCCTATACCTGCCTGGGGGCGGACCTGGGGATCTGCCAACAGGAATACGAGCCTTGTCTGAGCGCCTGCAGTGCATACAGAGAGCCGCCGACTCACAGCGGGACCGATGCCGCGGCCGCGCAGCCCGCACCGCCCCCCGAGATCGCAATCAACCCCGCCCCGCCGCCCATGCTCGAGCAGACTCCGCCCGCGACGCCGAAGGTCGAGAAGATCCCCGCCCCGGCCCCCAAGGTCAACAAGACCCCTGCGGTGACCCCGAAGGCCGACAAGTCTGGCGGCGCGGCCGGCTGAGCTGGTCGTTGCGCGGGCATGCGGCGCGACGCACCGGCCCGCGGCCCGCGGGCAGGACAGCAACCGTTGGGCTCGTACCCTTTTTATCCCATCCTGATAGAATCCGAACCATCGCGGCAATGCCTCCCGATGGCCGCGACCAGTGCATTGCGACCGGGGCCGGCAGGGTCTCGGGCGCCTAGACCACCACCTTGAGGACAGCGAGCATGGCCCAACTCTTTTCCGCCGACTGGATGAACGAACTCAAAGACGCCTGGAACGACGAGCCGGAGGTGCGCGACAAACTGGCAGATATCGGCTTCAATTCTTTGATTTACTGCGGATTCAAGAACGAGGAGGACCCCCGCGGCCTGTTCGTGGTGGAAAACGGTGCGTGCGTGCGCGCAGGCTCCTGGTCCAACGCCGAGCCGCCCGCCAACTGGGACATGCGCGCGGATCTCAAGGACTGGCTCAAGTGGGTCGAGAACGGCATCGGCATGGCCGGCATGGGCATCGCTTTTGCCACCGGCAAGCTCAAGTTCAAGGTCGGTGACTACAAGGCCATCCTCAAGGACCCGCGGATGGCTAACCCCTTCGTCAAGAGCTTCGGGCTCATGCAGATCATCGGGGCGGACGAGCTCAGCTGATACTGAAAAGGCGTGGGATGGAGCATCCGTGGCACTCAAGGTAGTGCGTCACGCCCTTTCAGTCGGGCAATCTCTTGGCGAGACCGCCGGGGCCGAGCGATCAGCTGACCGCGACCTAAGGCCGCTGTCCGGCGCGCCCCATGACCCCAATCAGGCGGTCAGCCTTGTCGAAAGCGCCGACCGGGCCCGCGACTGCGGCATCCCCAGCGTCGTCTTCATCCTGGATGATCCGAAGGTCGCCCTGGCGATCTATGAGACGCTGACCTGAGGGGCGGGGGCCGAGCGCCTTGGACTCCAGGCGCCGTTGCAGTCGCCACGCGGCAGCAGCAACCGGAGGTCGAGGCTTCAGCCGGTGGCGCACCCTGACCTGGCCAAAAGGAAGCGAGGGTACGCGACGGGGACCAGCTGAAGCCTCGACCTCCGGTCTCTGCCCTCACTTGAGCGCGAGTGAACACCGAGAGCGCCACACCCCAGTGCGGCCCCGCCTTGCGGACCACCGCGGCGTTGCGTCTTGAGGAGAGGTCGGGCCGCACTGGGGGGCGACGCTCCCGGGTAGACCCCTGAGCGAGAGGTACAGCCGCTGATTCCGGCCCTGCGACCTGGTTGAGGCCGGAGCAAACCGCGCTACGCGCGGGAGACAGTGAACAAAGGATCAGTGGCCAGTGGTCAGTGAATGGGGGAGACGCACAAGACACGCAAGTCAAGGCTGACGCTGCGGTTGACCGGATCGGAGTCGAGGCGGTCGGCCGCGCGCACCGTGCTGGAGGAAGTACTAAGAGCCGCCGCGCACCACCCGCGACTCGGTTTTGGCCGTGCCCCTGTCATGGCGTTGTGCATACTGGTTACTGCACCAGTCAGTCAACAACGGTGCGCTCCAGGGTCATGGGCGCCGGTCCTCGCAACCGCGTTCAGTCACGTAACCGTTTAGCCCCCTGGTTGCTAAGTAGCCGTAGCGGGTCGCCCCGATCAGATGGCTGGTGAGGGCAACGGTGGGGCTTGAAGCCCTTGGCG
>JADNEJ010000463.1 GCA_016292295.1 Candidatus Thiodictyon intracellulare | reverse complement strand
TAGTCGCGGATGCCATCGGCTTTAACGGTGACCTCGGCGTCAAAGGCAAGTGTGGGATTCTCGAGTCCATGGCGACGCGCCAAGCGTTTCCGCGCCAAGCGTTTCTTTGCGATCCCACGCATCGCATCGTCTTCATTTCACGCCTAAACACTGTTCATGGCTGAATCAATCAGATTGAAATTTTGTTCTCGATATTGGCCCGCAAAATTATTCGACGAGGAAATTTTATTTCGGCCGAAGATCTATGCGATAAGATCAATAAAGTCATTGACTACTTCAATGAGAAGATGGCCAAGCTTTTTTGCTAGACATACCAGGGCAAGCCGCTGGAAGCCTAGCCGGAAGTGATCCGAGTGATTCCATCTCTAGGTACTAGAAAGAGCAGTTATCCACCACAAGAAAATCTGTGTTCATCTGTGGATTTTAGGTTTAGAGATCTTCGACGCCCCTGCTACGCGGCGCCGCCGGGCTCAGCGAAGCGCGCCACCTGCTGGCCCGCCTTCTTGGCCAGGTATATGGCCATATCGGCACTGTGCATCAGCGCATCGACGTCCTCACCGTTCTCCGGATAGGAGAGCCATACGATATTCGTGGTGAGGGTTAGGGACAGGCCCTACACGTCGTAGGGGCGGGTGATCGCGGCCGCGAGGGTCTGGGCTAGATGTTCAAGGTTGGTGGCCTGCGGGCATTCGGGCACGAGCGTCACGAATGCGTCGCCACCCTGCCGGCACACCGCATCGGATGCGCGCAGGTTCTCGCGCAGCCGCGCAGCCACCTGCTGCAGGATCAGATCGTCGGTGCGATGGCCGTAGCGGTCATTGATCGCCTTGAAGCCATCCAGGTCCAGGAAGAGCAGACCGAGCCGGCGCCGGTAGGGCTTGGCCAAGGTCAAGGCATGTCCCACGTAGCCGTTTAGCCCCCCTGTTTTTAGCCCTCGTGGACGATCATAAACCTACGCGACACAGCTCGACGGCCGTTCCAGAATATGGTACAAGAGACTAAGTTGTACAAGCTACTACAGCTACAGCGAGAGTAGGCAAGCGCCGAGAGTGGGCAAGCGCCGCCAGGCCACTACCATGCACCTGATGAGCGATCACGACCTCAGACAATGCGACGACACCGAATCTGGAGACGCTCACGCCCCCGCGCAGGCGCGGGCGTTGTTGGACAAGGAGCTGGTGGATCTGAAGGACCCGCTGGCGAGGCCGATGTTCCCGCGGTTTCAGGGGACGCAGCGGATGCGGCGGATACCCCCGGCGGCGCCGATGAGCCAGCCGTTGTGGCGCCGCCAGGGCTCGCGGCGCACGCTCACCGGCGTACTGCCCGGTCGGCGTCTGGGGACCCCGGGGCACAGCCGTACCCAGCATCTGCCGGTAGACGCCGAGCAGCCCTGCCGGCCGACGTGCTGTGCGGGGTGCGGCCAGGCGTTGACGGCCGCGTCAGCGTCGCGGGCGCACAACGCCCGCTATGAAATCCCGCTATGAAATTGAGTTGACCAAGCCCGGTGTCGGGCGCGACCGGACTGCTGCTGAGATTGCGGCCACTGGACGTAGGTGCAGCCTGGGCGTGGTGAGACCGAGGTCGAGTGGACGGTGGCACTGAGCGAGTGGCATCTGGCCGGACGATGTTTTGAAAGGGAGCGGCGACGCCGGGACTGAACAAGGTGGGCGGAAATTATCAAGGCTCAGTGAGACCTTCAACGGCTGGTTGATGAGCGACGGCTTCTGGGCCTATCGCGACCTGGATCAACGGCTGCGCTGTCTGGCCCATTTCATTCGCAAGGCCCAGGCGCTGGAAGATGGCTTGGAACCGGCGGCCCCACGCTGTGGCACCGACCTCATAACGGTGATCGCGACGATCATGGCCGCTGTTTACGACGCCCCGCTCCCCGCCGGGGCGTTTCGTGCACGGTATGCGCAGATGCTCAACGCCCTGCTGGATGAGTGCCTGCGTTAGGTTAATGCGCCGCATGAGAAGATGCGTGCGCTGGCGCGCGAAGGACTTCAAGCTCCACCGTTGCCCTCACCAGCCATCTAATCGGGGCGACCCGCTGTGGCTACTTGGTAACCAGGAGGGCTAAACGGTTACCACGTAACTTAAACGGCGGCTATGACCGTTGCGATCACCGTCAGAAGGTCAGTGCCAAAGCGTTGGGCCGCCGGTTCCAAGCCATCGGCCTTGATCATAATCCCGCTCACCTTGTTCAGTCCCGGCGTCGCCGCTTCCTTGCAGAACATGGTCTTGCGCGCGCAAACTCACATGGGCCGGCCGGCCTTGGGCGGATTCGTGATCAAGGCCCAAGTCTTCCAGCGCCTGGGTGGAGCGCCTGGGCCTTGCGGATGAGATAGATCAGGCAGCGTAGCCGTTGACCCAGGTCGCGATAGACCCAGAAGCCGTCGCTCATCAACCAGCAGAAAGCCAAACTGGCACCCGGCAAACACCCGGCTCCAGAGGTTCAAGAGGCATTTGTTGAGAAGTACGAAAGGATATAAATAAAAACAGCGCTTAAGGTTGATGGTTGAGTGAAATTTCGCGGGCGACCTCCATAAAGGCGAAGGTGCCGGCCGCCTGTCCGGCGTTGTCGTCCGCCGCGGCGAGCGCATGGCCTTGTCGATGGTGTTGGCGCCGATGCTCGGGTGCAAGATGACCGAGATGGCCCGAGTCGCCGCGCAGGCGCGCAAGCACCTCGTAGCCGTCCATCTCGGGCATCATCACGTCGAGCAGGATCAAGTCGGGCGCCTGGCTGGCCGCCGCGCGCACGCGGTACATGGGGCAGGAGTAACTGACCGACCAGCGTCAGGTTTTGCGGCGTGTCGTCGACGATCAGGATGGTCTGCCGCAGGGCCGGGACCGGCGCCGTCTCATCTGCATCGCGTGCGTTTATGGCCTGCCTGCTACGCTGGTGGGCGTCGCCCCGGAGGCCTCGGCGTCCGGTGGATCGGTGGTCGACGGGGCAGCGTGGCTTGGGACCGGTTCTGGTCCCAGGTGTGCCCCGAAAATTTTTTGGTGCAAGGTCGGTGCGACTGTTACATAGTGCCCGGCATCATTGCGTACCACAAACAAGAAGAGAGGACACTATCATGATGTTTCAGGTCCGCATCCACGGCCGCGGGGGCCAAGGCTGCGTTACAGGCGCGGAGATGTTGTCCATCGCCGCCTTTCTCGAAGGTAAGCACGCCCAGGCGTTTCCGAGTTTCGGCTCGGAGCGCACTGGGGCGCCCGTGGTGGCATTCTGTCGCATCTCCGACCGTGAGATCCGGCTGCGTGAGCCCATCATGCAGCCCGACGGGCTCATCATCCAGGACCCGACCCTGCTCCACCAGGTGGATGTCTTCAGCGGGTTGCGCCCAGACGGCTTCGTCCTCATCAATTCCAAGAAGAACTTCGACGACCTCGGGCTCAGCGAGCGGTTCGGCGGCTGGCACCACGCGCACCTGTGCACGGTCCCGGCCACCGAGATCGCCATGGAGCACATCGGGCGTCCGTTGCCCAATGCTATACTGCTCGCCGGCTTCGCGGCCATGAGCGGGGCCGTCTCGCTGGACTCGGTCCACGCGGCGATCAGGGACAAGTTTTCCGGCAAGGTGGCGTCCGGCAACATCTCCGCCGCCAGTGCCGCCTACGACTTCGTGAAAAAAGAGAAGGAGGATTACGACCGTGCTGAAGCAATGTGAAGGCTCCCACGCGGTCGCCGCGACTGTGGCCCTGTGCCGGCCCGAGGTGATCTGCGCCTACCCTATATCACCCCAGACCCACATTGTCGAAGGCCTGAGCGAGATGGTGCGTGACGGGACCCTGCAAAATTGCGAGTTCATCAACGTCGAGTCGGAATTCGCCGCCATGTCGGTCGCCATCGGCTCCTCGGCCACCGGCGCCCGCTCCTACACCGCCACCGCGAGCCAGGGCCTGCTGTTCATGGCCGAGGCGGTGTGGAATGCCTCCGGGCTCGGCCTGCCGATTGTGATGACGCTCGCCAACCGCGCCATCGGTGCCCCGATCAACATCTGGAACGATCACACCGACGCGATGTCCATGCGCGATGCGGGCTGGCTCCAGCTCTTTGCTGAGAACAACCAGGAGGCGGCCGACCTGCACATTCAGGCCTTCCGCCTGGCCGAGGAGCTCTCGCTGCCGATCATGGTGTGCATGGATGGCTTCATCCTCACCCATGCCTACGAGGGCGTGGATATTCCCACCCAGGCGCAGGTGGATGCCTATCTGCCGCCCTACGAGCCGCGGCAGGTGCTCGATCCGCGCGAGCCGGTCTCCATCGGGGCCATGGTGGGCCCAGAGGCCTTTACCGAGGTGCGCTATCTGGCGCACGCCAAGCAGATGCAGGCCCTGAAGCTGATCCCGCAGTTGGCCGAAGAGTTCCAGGCGCAGTTCGGGCGCGATTCGGGCGGGCTCATCCGCACCTATCGCACCGAGGACGCGGAAACCGTGGTGGTCGCCCTGGGCTCGGTCCTGGGCACCATCAAGAACACGATCGACGACTTGCGCGAGGAGGGACGCAAGATCGGCGTGCTCGGCATCACCTCATTCCGCCCCTTCCCGACTGCCGCGATCGGTGAGGCGGTGAGGTATTGCGAGCGTGTGGTGGTGGTGGAGAAGAGCTTCGCGGTGGGCGTCGGCGGCATCGTCTCGCGCGACGTGCGTACCGCGATGCGCGAGCATCCGCATCCGATCTATGCGGTGATCGCCGGGCTCGGCGGGCGCGCCATCACCAAGGACTCGCTGCGCCAGCTCTTCCTCACGGTGATGGATGACAAGCTCGAGGCACTGACCTTCCTCGATCTGGACTGGAACGCGGTGAACCGTGAGCTCGAGCGTGAGCGCATCACCCGCCGCTCCGGCCCGATCGCCGAAAACCTGCTGCGCGACCTGGGTGTCGTGGCAGCCCGCGTCGGTTGAGTGAGGCACCCACCATGACAGCGACTATCGTTAAATTTTACCAGACTGGTACCCACACCGTCGGCAACCGTCTGCTCGATCCCGAGCACCGCTCCGTGCAGGCGGACATGCGGCGCACCAATTCGCTCAACTCCGGCCACCGCGCCTGTCAGGGGTGCGGCGAGGCGCTCGGGGCGCGCTACGCGATCGACGCCGCCATGCAAGCGACCGACAACCAGCTGATCGCGGCCAACGCTACCGGCTGCCTGGAGGTCTTTTCGACCCCTTATCCCGAGACCTCCTGGCAGATCCCCTGGATCCACTCACTGTTCGGCAATACCGCGGCGGTCGCCACCGGGATCGCCGCGGCGCTGCGAGTGAAGGGGCGCACCGAGGTGCGCGTGGTCGCCCAGGGCGGCGACGGCGGTACCACCGACATCGGCTTCGGCTGCCTGTCCGGCATGTTTGAGCGAAACGACGACGTGCTCTATATCTGCTACGACAACGAGGCCTACATGAACACCGGGGTGCAGCGCTCCTCGGCCACGCCGGGTGCCGCGCGCACCGCCACCACCCCGGCGGTCGGGGCCGCGCCCGGCAATGTCTTCGGTCAGGGCAAGAATCTGCCGCTGATCGCCATGGCACATGAGATCCCCTATGTGGCCACTGCCATCGTGTCCGAACTGCGCGACCTGGAGGCCAAGGTCAAGCGCGCTATGGAAATCCGCGGCGCCCGTTATATCCACATCTTCGTGCCCTGTCCGCTTGGTTGGGGTACCGCCTCCAATCAGACTATCCACATCGCGCGTCTGGCCAAGGAAACCGGCGTCTTCCCGGTGATCGCGGCCGAGCACGGCGAATTGACCAAGGTGTCGAAGATCCGCAAGCAGTTGCCGGTCGAGGACTATCTGAAGCCGCAGCGGCGCTTTGCGCATCTGTTTTCCCCGACGCCCAATCTCGCGGCCATTGCGCATATTCAGGCGCTCGCGGACCGCAATATCAGGCGCTTTGGTCTCATTGATGCCGCCCCGGTCGGCGCTGCTGCCGGCGCAGGAGACAACTGATGGAAAAACCCTTTGCCATAACACTCGACGTCGGGTCTTCGCTGGCCAACAAGACCGGGAGTTGGCGGACCTGCCGCCCGCTCTATGTCGACCGGCTGCCCCCGTGCAACAACGCCTGCCCCGCCGGCGAGAACATCCAGGGGTGGCTCTACCACGCCGAGTCAGGTGACTACGAGCAGGCGTGGCGCGTCCTCACCCAGGACAACCCCATGCCCGCCGTGATGGGCCGGGTCTGCTACCACCCCTGCGAGACCTCCTGCAACCGCGGCCAGCTCGATGAGTCGGTCGGCATCAACTCGGTCGAGCGCTTTCTGGGCGACCAGGCGATCAAGTTAGGCTGGAAGTTCAACCCGCCGGAGACCGTGACCGGCAAGCATGTGTTGGTGGTCGGCGCCGGCCCTTCCGGGCTTTCCGCCGCTTATCACCTGGCGCGCCTGGGGCATCGGGTGACCATCCAGGAGGCGGGGCCCTTTGCCGGCGGCATGATGCGCTTCGGCATCCCCAAATACCGGCTGCCGCGCGACGTGCTGGAGGCCGAGGTCCAGCGGATTCTGGACCTGGGCGTTACACTCCAGCTTAATACCAAGGTCGAGAACATCGAGGAATCGATGCAGACCGGCAAATTCGACGCCGCCTTCCTCGCCGTCGGTGCCCATATTGCCAAGCGCGCCTATATCCCGGCCGGCGAGGCGGCGCGCCTGCTCGACGCCATGCAGGTGCTGCGCGGCATGGAGGGCGAGGAAAAGCCGATGCTGGGACGCCGCGTGGTGGTCTATGGCGGCGGCAATACCGCGCTCGACGTGGCGCGCACTGCCAAGCGCTTGGGCGCCACCGACGCCATCATCGTGTATCGGCGCACCCGTGAGAAGATGCCCGCCCACGACTTCGAGGTCGAGGAGGCGCTGCAGGAAGGCATCATGATCAAGTGGCTCTCCACCATCAAAAACATGTCCGACGAGGGCACCTTGACGGTCGAGAAGATGGAACTCGACGAGAAGGGCTTCCCGCAGCCCACCGGCGAGTTGGAGACGCTGGAGACCGACTCGCTGGTCTTGGCGCTCGGGCAGGACGTGGACCTTTCACTCTTAGACGGCGTGCCGGGACTGGAGATCAAGGACGGAGTGGTCCAGGTCAGCCACAACATGATGACGGGGCGCCCGGGTATCTTCGCCGGCGGCGACATGGTGCCCTCGGAGCGCACCGTGACCATCGGTATCGGCCACGGCAAGAAGGCGGCGCGCAACATCGACGCCTGGCTGCGCGGCGAGCTTTACGAACCCGCCCCCAAGCACGCCCTGGCCGAATTCAGGAAGATCAATCCCTGGTACTACGAGGACGCGCCAAAGACGGTGCAGCCGACGCTGGACCAGGCCCGGCGTCAATCCACCTTCGAGGAGGTGGTCGGGGGGCTGAACGAGACCAATGCGCTGTTTGAGGCGCGGCGCTGTCTGTCCTGCGGCAACTGCTTCGAATGCGACAACTGCTACGGCGTCTGCCCCGACAACGCCGTGATAAAGCTCGGTCCCGGGATGCGGTTCGAGTTCAACTTCGACTATTGCAAGGGGTGCGGGATCTGTAGTGTGGAGTGTCCCTGCGGGGCTATTACCATGGTGCCTGAGAACGTTTGATCCTTCTGCGCTCTGCCCGGACGGGGAATTTGCTTCGTCCGGAACCTCTTGAGTGATGCCCCCCAATGCTCCCGATGAAGCTTGAATTCGATCTAGTACCTCGCAGTACATCGCGATGGAATCGCTAGGACCACTTCCTGCTAGGCTTACAGCGGTTTGCCCTGGTATGTCTAGCGGAAAGGCTTGGTCATCTTCTCATTGGTCTAATTGAAGTCGAATTCGATGAATTTGTTGATCTTATCGCATAGATCTTCGACCGAAATAAAATTTCCTCGTCGAATAATTTTGCGGGCCAAGATCGAGAACAAAATTTCAAGCTGATTCAGCCATGAACAGTGTTTAGGCGTGAAATGAAAGACGAT
>JADNEJ010000477.1 GCA_016292295.1 Candidatus Thiodictyon intracellulare | reverse complement strand
ATCACCCCTATGATCTGGAGCGTGGCCACGTACCGTCCGTGGCGCAGGTCGCCACTCGCTTCGCCGACGTGTGGGCGCGTCTGGCGCACCTCGCCGATGCGGCCGACTTACCCACACGCGCCCGCGAACACCTCGCCAAGGCGCAGCGCCTGACCATGCAGTGGTTGGCCACCCTGGCGTTTGGAAAATTGAAGCCGGATGTCGGGAAATCAAGCAGGAGATCGGGAGCGCCGAGACGCGAACGCGCCAGCCGGATGCAGTGACCAATCATCTCAACTTCTGTCTGACGACAACCGCCATCACATGCATCATATGGCGCCCATTTGAAGCAAGCACCGTCGCGGCGCTATGCCACCACCAGGCGCACCGAATACACCTTCGCCGACCTGCGGCGGCGGCTCGCCCAAGACCTCGGAGGCGAGGGTTTCGGTATCGTTTGCGCGGAGACTGGTTATTAGGCTTGTGGCGTAATTGAAATCAGGAAACTTCAGGTAGCAAATGCACATAATTATAGAATCAACTGGTTACGAAAAATCTGGCGGCAACTCAGTGCGATGCGGGCGGGTGGGCGCCGGGATCTCCCAGATTTCGGTGAGAAACCCAGCTGCCGGGACTGGATCAGAATCGGAAAGTCGTAGCCAAGTCACTGAATAAATAGCCATATGCGTTTGCTACATAATGCCGCGATTGACCGTGCGCAACCCCCCTCGAGGCGCACAGTTCGTAGGGTAGATAAACGCAGCGCACTCCAACAGCGCCGGGGGGACACAGCAGATGGTGGATGCGGCGCGCCCGACCACCGTACCAGATCCGCGGCGTCGCGACGCGCGCCTTATCCACCCTACTGCCTCGCCGAGGGGTCCCGGTCCGCGTTTCGGCGGTCGGCGCTCGTGGCGCACAGCGCCGACACATGAGTGACACCGCTGGAGCGGTGTCACCAGCATCCGAGCATCGTGAACGCCCACCGATCCAGCAGTCTGACGATGAACGAATTCTCCATCCACCCCCAACTCCTGACCGACTGTCACCACTTGGGCCGGCTGCCCGCCACCTACCTGCTGCTGCACAGGAACGCCGCGGTGCCCTGGTTCATCCTGGTGCCGAAGACCGCACTTGCGAACCTGCTGGACCTGCCGCTCGCGCAGCGCGAGGCGGTGCTGGCGGACTGCAAGCGAGTCTCGGACTACCTGACCGGCACGCTGGGGTGGGTGCCCCAGGGTCAACGTGGCCTGGATCGGCAATCTGGTGCCGCAGTTGCATGTGCATGTGCATGTGCATGTGCATGTGATCGGACGTGACCCGGGCGACCCCTGCTGGCCGCGGCCAGTGTGGAGACATCTGGAGGACGTGCGAGACTATCGGTCGATGGAGGTGGCGGCGATCGGGGCGAGGGTGCTGGGCACGGGGGACTGAGCGGCTATTTCGCGCGGGCGTGCGGACGATCCAAGCCCCAACGAGGCCCGACATACTGGCTTAAGGCGCAGCGCCCTGGGTCAGTTTTTCAGTACGTTCCCGACGTTGGACGATTCACCCGGCGGATGACTTGGATGCTGGACCTACCCTATTGTATTTTTTTGCGCCTTGGCGTGAGAGATTCCCCGATTTGGGATCATGGTTGCGGCCGCGTGGGCTCGCGGCGCATAGCGCCTGACACAGGCGTGGCACCGCTGGAGCCTTTGTCACGAGGGTGGACGCGGGCGCTGTGCGCGGCGGAGGAGCGGTGTCACCCGCGCTCGTTGCGCGGCACCGCACAGAGCGCTGGCGGGTATTTCCTTGGGATTTATAGAGGTAGCATCGCCGCTTGATGGGTCGGATCGCGGCGGGACGCCACTTCTACGGGGGCGGTGGATTGGCGCGAGATCTGCGCCAACAGCCGACCCTCACTACGGATTTCAGCTGCGGGCAACCCATTTTCTGCAAAGATCGCGACCGGCCCGCCGCACCGTGGCGGTCGAGCCACCCTTGCCGGTTGCCAAATCCACGGCTTCAGGCAAACTTACGCCAGACCCGTGCCCCCTCGAGCACGCCGAGCGATCCACCCGCCAGACGGAGACTCTCAGATGACCGATCCGGACACCAAGCACCCAGTCGAGAAGCCAGTCGATAAGTTGGTGGAGGCCTATGAGGAACTACTCAAACGCACCCGCGATACCCTGGAGGGCGCCACGCACGAGACGGTACCCCACTTCCGGGAGTTGCTGGACAAGGCACGGGACAATATGGTGGAACTGGGCGAACTGACCCGGGAGGAGGCCAACAAGGTGACGGACTATCTGCGCCGGGACGTGGAGGACGCGGCGAGCTATATCGCCGAGACCGGCCAGGACATCCGCGACTGGTGGCGCTTCGACCTGGAGCTGATCGAGCAGCGGATGATGGACATGTTCACCCAGGTGGCGGACCAGACCAGCCTGCAGCTCGCGCAGTGGGCGGAGACCGCCCGACAGATGACCCTCTATCAGGCGGGTGAGGTGACCGGACCGGGGACGCTGGTGTGCGACCGCTGCGGAGCCAAGACCCACTTCGTCAAGACCGGGCGCATCCCGTTCTGCGCCGACTGCGCCGGTCACACCTTTAAGCGGCAGGAGGGGCCCGCAGAGTCGCGGACGGCCGACAAGAGGTAAGGCCCCCGCCGGGAAGGCGTCACCGGGCCGGGAAGGCGTCACCGGGCCGGGGGGCTGAGCGGTGAGCACGGTCTCGACCATGGTTGCGGCCGCCGCCCAGGCGTTGCGCACCGCAGGTCGAAGCTTCAGCCGGACCGGGGCCGTGCCGCTGCGGTCACGTCGCAGCTGAAGCCGCTCCCACCGGGGCCCGGTCGGACTTTCACGACACTTGCCCACTCATTCACCCGCGGGGAACGACCCATGCGATTGGCGATCTTCCTTGCCGCGATCACGCTCGCGGCGCTGCTGTCCGACCCGACCGCGGGCGCCGGGGATGAATTTGCCCTGCTGCGCTCGGAGCAAATCGGCGACCTGTATGAGGGCATGTCGGAAACCGCGCTCAAGGGCAAAATCGACTGTCAGCTCGCCCCGCGAGCGCGAGACGCTCTGGGGTGCGGACGGGGCCTGGCACCAGAACTGGGATTACAAGGATTGCGGGATCCTGCTCGGGATGACTTCAAACAAGAAGCGCGGGCGCAAGTTGATCGAGTCGATTTCGGTGTCCGCACCGAGCACGCTGCGCACAAAACGCGGGATCATGATCGGCAGCACCGCGGCGCAGGTCATGAAAGCCTACAAACGACAGTTGAATAAGGAGAGCAGCGACGCCGGAAGTTTCGCGGCCGGCTCAATCTACGGCGGATTGATCTTCAAGTTCGAGAGAAGCAAGGTCGCCTTGATCCTCCTCGGCGCGGCGGCAGAGTGAGTTGGCAGCACAACCGGCAGCATCCGACCCCGGCCGGCGTGCCTCGGGCTGGAAATCCTGCCCGAGCGCCCGTATAGTCGCGCTTCGCGTCATGCCCCCTGGGAGAGACCGGCCGTCGCGCCGGCGCCGAAGGCGCAACACCGCCCGAAATCGCTCAGGCACACCGGACCACGGGGCTTAAGACCGACTCTGGAGAGCGGTTGTCGTCTGTTTGATCAGACCGCAACCCACCGACGGAGCAGCCGGCCGGGCTTCAAGCGCCTGGCCCGCAAACTCTCAGGTCCAGGACAGAGGGGCGATGCCGGCGGCTCGATACCAAGATCGGGCGCCGCGGGCATACCCTATTGTTCAGACCACTGCCGGCACTGCCCCGGCCGGAGCGAGAAGAGTCGAATGGGATTGCGTACCCCCCTGTTTGCCGAGCACGAGCGCCTGAGCGCCCGCATCGTCCCCTTCGGCGGTTGGGACATGCCGCTGCACTATGGTTCCCAGTTGGAGGAGCACCACGCGGTGCGCCGCTACGCCGGGGTCTTCGATGTCTCCCACATGCAGCCGGTGGACCTCTCCGGCCCCGGCGCCCGCGACTTCCTGCGCTACCTGCTCGCCAATGACGTGGCCAAACTCAAGGTCCCGGGCAAGGCGCTCTACTCCTGTATGTTGAACGACCGGGGCGGCGTGGTGGACGACCTGATCGTCTATTACCGCCGCCCCGACCACTATCGGCTGGTGGTCAATGCCGGGACCGCGGACAAGGATCTCGACTGGATGCGGGCGCGTGCCGCGGGCTTCAACATCGCGATCGACCGCCGCCGCGATCTGGCGATGATCGCCATCCAGGGACCCCAGGCAGCGGCCCTGACCGCCCCCCTGCTGCACGCCGACTGTCGTAAGGCGGCACTCGCACTCAAGCCCTTCTTCGCCGTCGACGGTCGTTGGTTCGTGGGCCGCACCGGCTACACGGGCGAGGACGGTTTCGAGGTCATACTCCCCGCCGCGGACGCCCCCGGGTTCTGGCGCGCCCTGATCGCCGCCGGTGTGCAGCCCTGCGGCCTGGGTGCCCGGGACACCCTGCGGCTGGAGGCCGGCATGAACCTCTATGGTCAGGACATGGACGAGGTGGTGGGCCCGCTGGAGGCCGGTCTCGGCTGGACCATCGCCTGGGAACCGGACGCGCGTCCCTTCGTAGGCCGGATGGCCCTGGCCGCGGTGCGCGACGCCCTCTCCCATCGGGCCTTCGTCGGCCTGCTCCTGATCGGTCGCGGGGTGCTGCGCGGTCACCAGAAGGTGTTCGTCGATGGGCATGAGGTCGGTGAAATCACCTCCGGCGGCTTCTCGCCGACCCTGGAGCGCTCCATCGCCTTCGCCCGGGTGGCGCGCGGCATCGGTGCCGACTGCACGGTGGACATCCGCGGCAAACCGGTCCCGGCGCGCGTGGTCAAGACCACCTTTGTTCGCAACGGCAGCGCCCTGTTGGATTGCTGATCAGGCCCCTGCACCGAGTACCACGGACAGTCCGTCGGGTACCGAAAGACTTTGATTCAATCATAGCGATATTAATCGGCGCCGCCCGCACGGGCGATGCCATTGTAACCACACAGCGATCGGCCGGCCCGCCGGCCCCACCGGGAGAGAACCATGAGCGCCATCCCTGTTGACCTGCGTTACACCACGAGCCACGAGTGGGTGAAGGACAACGGCGACGGTACCGTGACCGTCGGCATCACCGACCATGCCCAGGAGGCCCTGGGCGACATCGTCTTTGTCGAGACCCCCGAGGTTGGCACCGAGGTAAAGGCCGGGCAGGCCTGCGCCGTGATCGAGTCGGTCAAGACCGCCTCCGATATCTACGCCCCCTTGAGCGGGGAGGTGCTGGAGGCCAACGCGGCGCTGGCCGATACCCCCGAGGCCATCAATCAGGGCGCCTATGACGCGGGCTGGATCTTCACCCTGCGGCTTGCCACACCGGGCTCCTTCGCCGGCCTGCTGGATGCCGCCGGCTACCAGGCGGTGGTGGACGCCGAGGCCTGAGCGCAGCGGCGGATGGTGGATGCGGCGCGAGCGGGTGCCGAGGCGGATCGCAAGGTCCCTGTGCGCACCTTATCCACCCTACCTAATCGGCGACCACCGTTACCTTAAATCGCAGATCGGCCCGCCCGTCGGGCCCCGGAATGCTCTGATATGCCCTTCGTACCCCATACCGACGCGGACATCGCCGCCATGCTCGGCGCCATCGGCGTCGCCGCCATCGACGACCTGTTCGACGAGATCCCCGCAGAACTTTGCATCGGCGAACTCGCCGCCATCCCGACCGGACTCGCCGAGATGGACATCGCCCGGCTAATGCAGGGGCGCGCCCGCGCCGATGGCGAGCACGCGTGCTTCATCGGCGCCGGAGCCTATGACCACCACATCCCGGCGGCGGTGTGGCAGATCGCCGCTCGCGGCGAATTCTACAGCGCCTACACCTCCTACCAGGCGGAGGCGAGCCAGGGCACCCTGCAACTGCTCTACGAGTTCCAGTCCATGATGACGGCCCTGACCGCCATGCAGATCTCCAACGCCTCGCTCTACGACGGGGCCTCGGCCCTGGCGGAGGCGGTGCTGATGGCGGTGCGCGCCAACCGCAAGGCTAAGTCTAGCCGGGTGCTGGTGCCGCGCGCCCTGCACCCGGCCTATCGGCGGGCGCTGCGCGGGATCGTCGAGCTGCAGGGGATCGAAATCCTCGAGGCCCCCTTCGACCGGCGCGGCGGGCACACCCCGGCGACGGAACTCGACGGCCTGGTCGGGGACGCGGGCTTCGCGGCCGTGGTGATCAACCAGCCCAATTTCTTCGGGGTCATCGAGGACGCCGACGACCTCACCGACTGGGCCCAGGCCCACGGGGCGCTTGTCATCGGCGTGGTCAACCCCACGGCGCTTGCGCTCCTCAAGCCGCCCGGCGAGTGGGGCACCAAGGGCGCGGACATTGCCTGCGGGGAGGTCCAGCCCTTGGGGATACCGCTGTCCTCCGGTGGGCCCTATGCGGGTTTCCTGTGCTGCAGGAAAGACCTGGTGCGCCAGATGCCCGGCCGCATCATCGGGCGTACCCTGGATCTCGACGGCAAGCCCGGCTTCACGCTCACCCTGCAAGCGCGCGAGCAGCACATCCGCCGCGGCAAGGCGACCTCCAACATCTGCACCAATCAGGGCCTTCTGGTCACCGCCGCCACCATCCATCTGGCGATCCTAGGCGCCACGGGGCTGGAGCGGGTGGCCGCCGCCTGTCACGCCAATACCAGGCAACTCGCGGCGCTGCTCTGTGTCATCCCGGGGGTCGCGCCGCTGTTCGAGCGCCCCGTGTTCCACGAACAGGCCCTGCGCCTGCCGGCCCCGGCCGCGGATGTGCTAAAGTTACTTGCCGCCGACGACATCCTGGGCGGCTTCGACTTGAGCCTGGACTACCCGGAACTCGGGTCGGCCCTGCTAGTATGTGCCACCGAGTTGCGCACCCCCCAGGAGATGGAAAAATATGCGGCCCGTTTGGCGCAGATCATTGCCGCGAACACCCAGGTAAAAGCCGCCTGAAGGCCGCCGGAAACGAAGCGCACAAACTGGCAGCGAACGACGATTGACCAACACCATTGGAGACCCAAGACAATGGTCAAGACCGCCCTGCAAGGTAACTCCGTCAGCCTGTCCGGCGACCTGCCCGCCGTCGGCAGCCCAGCACCGGATTTCACGCTGGTCGCCAAAGATCTCAGCGACAAGTCGCTCGCCGACTTCGCCGGCAAGAAGAAGCTCCTGAATATAGTCCCGAGCCTGGATACCGGCGTCTGCGCCGCCTCCACTAGGCGCTTCAATGAGGCCATGGCCGGCAAGGCCGATGCGGTCGCCCTGATCATCTCCGCCGACCTGCCCTTCGCAATGGACCGCTTTTGCAGCGCCGAGGGGCTGGCCAATGTGGTCAGCCTGTCCATGATGCGCTCGCACGACTTTGCCAGGGACTACGGTGTGCTGATCACCGACGGCCCGCTCGCCGGCATCACCGCCCGCGCCGTAGTCGTTCTGGATGCGCACGACCGAGTGGTCTATACGCAGTTGGTCCCGGAAATCACCCAGGAGCCGGATTATGACGCGGCGCTGGCGGCGTTAGGCTAATCCCGCGCGCGGGACGCGGGCGATGATCCCTCGATCATCGCTCCGGCCAATGTCGCTGGTCCGCACAGCGCACCCTAAGTCGTAGGGTCCGCTGCTCTGCCCGATGGCGCCGCAGTTCGCGGGATGGCCGTGACAGTGATCAAGGCCGCCAGGGTGAGCTGATTCCTTCCGTCGCGCGATCAATCAGTAATAGGCCAAGAGCAAGTTAAACACAATCGTTGTCGTGATCGGAGAAGCGATGAAATTTGGCGTGCGAGAGAATTCGGAGCGCTACGATAACCTCGATTACGACAACGACGCGACCAGCATTCCCTCATTGATTTGTTTAACTTATATACGTCTTATCTGAGATTTTCTCTCAGGACCCTAGCGTAACCGGCTGACGCCGATATATTATCGTCCCTAATGATCGGCTATACCCTCTCCACCGAACAACTCGCCGAGCTGCGTGCCGCCCACCGGCGTACGCGCG
>JADNEJ010000245.1 GCA_016292295.1 Candidatus Thiodictyon intracellulare | reverse complement strand
CGTCCGGTGTCTTGGTCGACCTCGGAACATACACTGTTGATGCCCCGCCTGCCTTTCCCTGCGTGTCCCCGCGTGCCACGGCCACTGGCGAGTGCCGCCTGGCCGCGACGAGCGGCCGCCGCAACCCCCTGCTCAGCGCACGCGTCGGCACCGCCGTGGCGTCACGCACGGGGCCGTCGCCCGACTGCAAAAATAGCCAAAGTCGAGTCGGTGTCTGTCCTCCCCTGCTGCCCCACTCCCCGGTCTTTGGTTGTTCGCTATCTTCGCTATCCAGGCGCATCCACCCGCTGTAATCGAGACAAGGTTCACAGTCGAGCCCCGCAGCCACGGCCAACGCACCAACCGACCATCTGCCGCCCGCCCCTCGACGAGTGCTTCCAGGCCCCCGGCCGGCACCACGAAGGGACGCGGTTGTAAACACCAAGCGTTGTTGCCATTGACAACGCCCGCCGCGATGTTGATCCTTACCTCCTGGCCGATTTCTGGCGTCAAGTCGACGCCTGAGGGAACTGACGTGAATGCGGTCACCATTGGCGTTACCAGTCGCGAAGAGACCAACGCCCGCTTCCTGCGTGCGATGGCCGGCAAGGCGCCTGGCGCACCTTGGCCAGCGCCGCCGATTTATGACGGACCCTGACGCCGAAACGCTGGGGACTCCTGCTGGCACTGGCCGGTGCCGAACCGGTCAGTGTGCACGAGACGGCGCGCCGAGTCGGACGTGCTGTGAAAGTGGTCCATACCGATATGCAGGTATTGCTCAACGCCGGACTGCTGGAAAAGATCCCCGCGGGAGCGATTGAGTTTACCTTCGTGAACTTCCGTTAAGTTGTGGAAATCGGCCGCAGCGTTTAGGGTTGTCCGCTTTCGCCGTTCCGAACGGCCCCCCCGCGCCGTGACCCGCCCCCAGGGCGCTGACCTGGCGCTGTCTTGACCCCTACCCCGCTTACGGATTGCCCGACCCCATGCTCCAGGTGGCGAAGCTCGAATGTCGGCGCGGCGATCGTTTGCTGTTCTGTGGACTGGATTTTCAGATCGAGGCCGGGACCTTGCTGCATGTGCGCGGACGCAACGGCAGCGGCAAGACGACCCTGCTGCGGATCCTCTGCGGGCTCTTTACCCAGGATGACGGTGAGGTGCGCTGGAAGGGTGAGTCGATCCGGACCCTGGCGGAGGATTTCCGGCGGGACCTGCTCTACCTGGGCCACCTCAACGGCATCAAGGACGATCTGACCGGAGTGGAGAACCTGCGCCTGGCGACGACGCTCGACGGGGACCGGGTGGGCCGCGACGCGCTCTGGGCGGCACTAAGGCGGATTGGGCTCGCCGGCTTCGAGGACCTGCCGACGCGGATGCTGTCGCAAGGACAAAAGAAGCGGGTGGCCCTGACGCGGCTGATCCTGAGCCGGGCGCCACTGTGGGTCCTGGATGAGCCCTTCACCGCGCTGGACCTGGACGCGGTGAACTTGCTTCAGGAGCTGATCGCCACTCATGTGGCCGCGGGCGGACTCGCGGTACTCACCACCCACCAGACGGTACCCCTGACCTCGGGTCAGGCGCGTCACCTGGATCTGGGCGCCTGAGCGCACGAGGACAGAGCCGGTGTTCAAGGTTTTCTGGAGCGTGCTGCACCGCGACCTGCTGTTGGCCGTGCGTCGGCGTACCGACGTGCTGACCACCCTCGTTTTCTTTGTGATCGTGGTGAGCCTATTTCCGCTGGGCGTGGGGACCGAGCGGGCGGTGTTGCGCGTCCTGGGCCCCGGCGTGGCCTGGGTAGCGGCCTTGCTGTCGTCCATGCTGGCCCTGGAGCGGCTCTTCGCCGCGGACTACGAGGACGGGACCCTGGAGCAACTGTTGCTGACCGATCAGCCTCTGGTGCTGCTGACGCTGGCCAAGATCGCGGCCCATTGGCTCTTGACCGGATTGCCCCTGGTGTTGATCGCGCCCCTGGTCGGGATGCAGTATCACCTGACGGACTCCGCCATCACCGTCATGATGATGTCGCTGCTCCTGGGCACCCCGGTGCTGAGCCTGATCGGGGCCATCGGCGCGGCCCTGACGCTCGGGCTGCGCGGCGGCGGAATCCTCCTGGCACTCCTGATCCTGCCGCTCTATATCCCGGTGCTGGTCTACGGGGCCGGGGCCGTGACGGTCGGCGCCGTTGCGCTCGGCGAGGCCCGGCTCTATCTGACCTTACTCGCGGCCTTCCTGGTGGCCGCACTCGCCCTGGCGCCCTTCGCCTGCGCCGCCGCCCTGCGGATCTCGATTGAATAGCATGGATATCCCGATGACGAAACCCTGGTCCAGATTCGCCGCTCCGGCTAGCTTCTACCCACTGACGGGCCGGCTGATCCCGGTGTTTTGGGTGCTAGCGGCGGCCTTTATCCTGATCGCGCTCTATTGGGGGTTTTTTGAGACCCCGGACCAGCTCGGCGGCAGCAATGCGCAGAAGGGCTATTACCGGATCATCTTCATCCATGTCGGCGCGGCCTGGATGTCGATGTGGCTCTATGCGATGCTGGTCGCCTGGGCAGCGGTAGGGCTGGTCTTCAAGACCCGCCTGTCATTCATGATGGCGAATGCCATTGCGCCGACTGGGGCCATCTTCACCTTCCTGGCGCTGTGGACCGGGGCCATCTGGGGGCGTCCGAGTTGGGGCACCTATTGGGACTGGGATCCGCGCCTGACCTCGGAGCTGATCCTGTTCTTTCTCTATATCGGTTACATCGCCCTGCACTCGGCCATCGACGACAACCGCCGCGCCGACCGGGCGGCCTCGCTCCTGGCAATCGTCGGCCTGGTGATGGTGCCGGTGATCTTCTGGTCCATCAACTGTCCGGACCCCAACCAGTGCGCCGCGCTGCACCAGCGCTCGGGGCTGCGCAAGGTCGACGGCAATATCCTGTTCGCGATGCTCACCATGACTCTGGGATTCTGGATGTACTCATTCGCTACGACACTGATGCGCGTACGCAGCATGATCCTCACCCGCGAAGCCGAGACCGCCTGGGTCCAGGACCTGGTGCGCGCGCCGGAGCGGGGATGATGACCAAGATGCTGGAATTCATCTCTCAAGGCGGTTATGCCGGTTACGTCTGGAGCGCCTATGGCATGACGATGACGTTGCTGTTCATCGAGACGGTGGGGCTGCGCCGCGGCAATCGTGCGATTCTGGCGCGGCTCCAGCGCCTGCTGCGGTTGTGTAACGCGGGAGACAAGCAATGAAAGCGAGACACAAGCGGCTGCTACTGGTCGGCGTGGCGATCTTAGGCGTCGGCACCGCGGCGGCCCTCGCAATCAGCGCCTTGCAAAGCAACATCTCCTATTTCTTCAGCCCGTCCCAGGTGCTGGCGAGGGAGGCGCCGGCCGGTCGGGTCTTTCGCGTCGGCGGGCTAGTCAACAAAGGGTCACTGCAACGGGCGGCGGACGGGCTGACGGTGACCTTCGACGTGACGGACCTGGCCCAGACAGTCAAGGTTTCCTATACCGGCATACTCCCCGACCTTTTCAAGGAGGGCCAGGGGGCCGTGACCAAGGGGCGCCTGGGACCCGACGGGGTCTTCTATGCGGAAGAGGTACTGGCCAAACACGATGAGGCCTATATGCCACCTGAGGTCGCGGCCAGTCTTAAATCGGTCCAGTCACAGGGCGCGCCGGCCGCCACGGCCGCTGCGGCGACGACCCGAGCGGCGTGCCCTAGGAGTGCCCAATGATCCCCGAACTCGGACACTTCGCCCTGATCCTGGCCCTGGGCCTTGCCGTCACCCAGGCTATATTTCCGCTCTGGGGCTCATTCAACCGCCGCCGCGCCTGGATGGAGATGGCCCGCCCTCTGGCCTGGGGTCAATTCACCTTCCTCGTGATCGCCTTCGCCTGTCTGGTCCAGGCCTTCCTGACCAGCGACTTCTCGGTGGTCTATGTCGCCACCAACTCCAACAGCCTGCTGCCCGATCTCTACAAAGTCTCCGCCGTGTGGGGCGCTCATGAGGGCTCGCTGCTGCTGTGGGCACTGTTGCTAGCCGGCTGGGGGGCGGCGGTCGCGACCTTCAGCCGCAACCTGCCGCTGCCGATGGTCGCGCGTGTCATCGCGGTGCAGGCGATGATCGCCATCGGCTTTCTGCTCTTCATGCTGCTGACATCGAACCCCTTCGAGCGCATCTTCCCGTTGCCACTGGAGGGCCGGGATCTGAACCCGCTGCTCCAGGACTTCGGGCTTGCTATCCACCCGCCGATGCTCTATATGGGCTACGTCGGCTTCTCGGTCGCCTTCGCCTTCGCCATCGCGGCACTGATCGGCGGCAAGCTGGACGCGGCCTGGGCGCGCTGGTCGCGACCCTGGACCACGGTCGCCTGGATCTTCCTCACCATCGGTATCGCACTAGGCTCCTGGTGGGCCTACTACGAACTGGGCTGGGGCGGCTGGTGGTTCTGGGACCCGGTCGAGAACGCCTCCTTCATGCCCTGGCTGGTGGGCACGGCCCTGATCCATTCGCTGGCGGTGACCGAGAAACGCGGGGCCTTCAAGAGTTGGACGGTGCTGCTCGCCATCGCCGCCTTCTCGCTGTCACTGCTCGGGACCTTCCTAGTGCGCTCCGGAGTCCTGACCTCGGTCCACGCCTTCGCCACGGACCCGGCGCGCGGGGCCTTCATCCTGGCCTTTCTGGTGATCGTCATCGGCGGCTCACTTGCACTCTATGCCTGGCGCGCCCCGGCGATCTCCGAGGGCGGACGCTTCGATCTCATCTCGCGCGAGAGCTTTCTGCTGATCAACAACCTACTGCTCGCCGCCCTGGCGGCCGTGGTCCTCTTCGGCACTCTGGCCCCGCTGATCTACGAGGCCGCTGGCTGGGGCAAAATCTCGGTCGGCTTCCCCTGGTTCAACATGATGTTCGTGGTGCTCTCGCCGCTGCTGGTGCTGGCCATGGGCATCGGCCCCCTTACCCGCTGGAAGCACGATAACGCGGGCCGCCTGCTGCGCCTCCTATGGGCGGTGCTGGCAATGAGCCTGGTCATCGGGGTGCTCGCCGCAACTGGCCTGGTCCTGCCGGGTAACCTGCATGTGGGGCTGGGACTCGGGCTCACCGCCTGGCTCGTTATCACCCACCTGATCGCCCTGGGCGAGCGGCTGACCCATCGCGGGCTGCAGGGATTCACGACCGACCTGGGCGGTCAGGGCCGCGGTTGGTACGGCATGTGGCTGGCCCATCTCGGCATCGCCGTCTCCATCGTCGGGGTCACCATGGTCATCAGCTTCGGGGTGGAGACCGACGTGCGGATGTCCCCCGGTGCGGTCCACGAGACGGCCGGCTATCGCTTCCAGTTCAATGGCGTCACCACCATCGTCGGCCCCAACTACCAGGCTAAACGGGGCGATTTCCGTATCTTCCAAGGGGACCGGCAGGTCGCCGCCCTGCAACCGGAGAAGCGCGCCTATGTGGCCGGCGGCATGCCCATGACCGAGGCGGGGATCGACCCCGGACTGCTGCGCGACCTCTATGTGTCACTGGGCGAGCCGGTCGGCAATCAGGGTGATTGGGCGGTGCGCCTCTACTACAAGCCCTATGTGCGTTGGATCTGGCTCGGCGGGATACTGATGGCCCTCGGCGGCCTGCTGGCGGTAAGCGACCGACGCTATCGGAGCGCACGCAACACGGCCATCCTGCCGGCCGGCGCGGCGGTCGCTTAGTGCCGCAAAGAGCAGCGTGCGCTTCACTGAATCGGAGACTGAGGATTGACGATGGCCGCTTCCACCACCCGCTACCTGGTACCGCTCGGCGCCTTCCTGGCGCTCGCCGCCCTGCTCTTCTATGGGCTCGGACTGGACCCCAGTAAGGTCCCCTCGCCCCTGGTCGACAAGCCGTTACCAGCCTTCCAGCTTGAGTCACTGAAGGACCCGGGCAAGCTGATCAGCTCCGACGCCCTCAAGGGCAAGGTCTCACTGGTGAACGTCTGGGCGTCCTGGTGCCCGTCCTGCCGCCAGGAACACGCCAAGCTGGTGCGTGTTGCACGCGAGTCCGGGGTGAAGGTGGTCGGCTTCAACTGGAAGGACGAGCGCTCGGCGGCGCTCGAGATGCTGCACCGCTTCGGTGACCCCTACGCCATGGTCTTCTACGACCATACTAATAAGGTGGGAATCGACCTAGGGGTCTATGGCGCGCCCGAGACCTTCATCGTCGACCCCAACGGTATCATCCGGCACAAACGCATCGGACCCATCAACGACAAGGTCTGGCAGGACGAGATGCTGCCGGTGATCAAGAAATATACGCCCAAGGGATAGCCCATGAGTCCGAGAAGCCTCCTCGCTCCAGCGCTGCTGGCCGCCCTGCTCGCCGGGGGGAGCGTCAACGCCTTTACCCTCCAGGAGTTCAGCTTCGACACCCCGGCCCATGAACAAGCCTTTCGTGACCTGACCGGCAAGCTGCGCTGTCTGGTGTGTCAGAACGAGTCTCTGGCCGCGTCCCAGTCAGACCTGGCGCAAGATCTGCGCCGCGAGGTCTACGCGATGATGCGCGCGGGCAAGTCCCAGGATGAAATCACCCGCTTCCTGGTGGACCGTTACGGGGACTTCGTCCTCTACCAGCCGCCAGTCAAGCCGTCTACCTACCTGCTGTGGTTCGGTCCCTTCATTCTGATCGGGGTCGGCGCGGTGTTTCTGCTGCGCACACTGCGGCGCCGGGGGAGCGAACCCGAGCAGACCCTGAGCCCGGACGACCAGACCCGTATCGAGCAGATCCTCGCCGCCGCCGAAGCCTCGAAAGAAACCGCCAAATGATCATTTTCTGGATCCTCGTCGCCGGGCTCACGGGCCTGGCTGTGCTCTTCATCGTCCGGCCGTTGCTGCGCACCCTGGTCGCGGACGCCGCGCTAAGCCAGGGACAGTTAAACCTCCAGGTCTTTCGCCGACGCCGCGACGAATTGGACGGCGACCTGGCCGCCGGGGTCCTCGACCAGGACCAGTACGCGGCGGCGCTCAAGGATCTGGAGCGGGAACTGCTGTACGACTTGGGCGGGGACGCAGCCCCCGGTGACCGCAGCGCATCACCGCGGGCCGACGACGGCCGGGCGCCCATTCTGGCCCTGATCTTGGGCGTCGCGCTGCCGGTGGCAACCGTGCTTGCCTACCTGCAACTGGGTGATCAGGGCATCATCCTCCGGATCGAGACGGCCGGGGGTGCGACGGGCGAGGCCGCGCCAGGAGCCGACCCTCAGGCGACGCAGTCCCTGGAGGTCCTGGCGCAGGGGCTGACTGAACGAATGCAGATGACCCCCGACAACCTGGACGGCTGGCTGATGGCCGGACGCACCTACTTTGCGATCGGGCAGCCGGCCAAGGCCCTGGAGACCCTGGAGCGCGCCTACCAACTCGCTCCGGAGCAGGCCAGCGTGCTGGCCGCTTACGCCGAGGCCCTGGGCGCCAACGCGGGTAACCGCCTGAGCGGTCGCCCGGCGGAACTGATCCGCACCGCCCTGCGGCTTGAGCCCACCAACCCCAATGCCCGCTGGCTCGATGGGATGCTGGCCTATCAAGAGGAGCGCTACACCGCGGCGGTGCAGCGCTGGCAGGTGCTCTTGAGCGAATTGGACCCGGCCGGGCAGGAGGCGCAGCAACTCGCCGCGATGATCGCCGAGGCGCAGGGCCGGGCGAGCCCGGCCGCGGCACCGGCGTCGAACGCGAGTGCCACCGCAACCGCCCCGGCGCACGCCGGACCGGCTGTGATCGCGACCGAGGACACTGAGGCGCGCATCCAGGTAAACGTCACACTTGCCCCCACGCTGACCGCCCAGGCTGCCCCCGACGACACGGTGTTCGTCTGCGCTCGCGCCCCGACCGGACCGCTCATGCCGCTGGCGGTCCAACGCCTCAGGGTCGCCGACCTGCCGGCGACCCTCAGCCTGGACGACAGCATGGCCGTGATACCGACCCTGCGGCTCTCCGACTACCCGGAGGTCCTGGTCAGCGCACGTATCTCCAAGAGCGGGCAGGCCACGCCGAGCGCCGGCGACCTGGAGGGTCAGACGGGTCCGGTCAAGGCGTCTGGAGGCCCGCCGGTGGCCGTGGCGGTCGACCGCGTGAGACCCTAGCAGCCTGTCGGACTTTGGGGCTCCGTCGGGGCGGCGAGTCCGGTACACTGTCGAAATCAACCCCGATGGTCGCCCGATGGCCGGAGTGCTACTGCCGATGCGCCGCTTCC
>JADNEJ010000223.1 GCA_016292295.1 Candidatus Thiodictyon intracellulare | reverse complement strand
GGGTGGACCGCGTCCATGAAGCAGATGACGTCGTTTCCCCCTTTGTCTTGCTTGATCTGTTCGTACTCGACGAGCAATGCCTCCTGGGATTGGAATCGATCAGCAGGACTTCGGCGACCTGCTCTGCCGGCCAGCCGCCCGCTTATGATCAAGGCCCGTAACTACGGTCAGACGGCTGATCAGAAGGTGACGGAGCTGATCCTCAAGCTGATCAAGGCGACCTTCTTCGTCTTCGTGCTGGTGCTTTTTGCCTTCCGCGCGCTGCGCCACGCCATCATGGTCATGCTGGTGATTCCGGTGGTGCTCTTCATGACGGTCTTCGTGGCCTGGATCTGGGGCATCACGATCGATCGGGTGAGCCTGTTCGCGCTCATCTTCTCCATCGGCATCCTGGTCGACGATGCCATCGTCGTGATCGATAACATCTACCGGCGCTGGCTGGCAGATGGCCGCACCGACGACGCGACCGCGGTGGACGCCGTGCGCGAGGTCGGCAACCTCACCATCCTCTCCACCTTCACCGTCATCGCGGCCCTGCTGCCCATGGACTTCGTGAGCGGCATGATGGGACCCTATATGGCGCCGATCCCCAAGCTCGGGTCGATGGCGATGTTCATCTCACTGTTCGCGGCCTTCGTCTTCACCCCTTATCTGGCGATCTCCAAGTGGCTGCGCCCGTCGCTTGCGTACCTGGCCGCGGCGGAGAAGCGCGAGCACTGGGACGCCAAATACATCGAGCGCTTCTTCCGCGCCATCCTCACGCCCCTGATCGAGAGCCCGAAAAAAAGGAGCTTCTTCCGCCTGGCCCTGTGGGGGAGTTTTCTGTTCGCCTGCTCTTTCTTCTATTTCCAATGGGTGGCGGTGAAAATGATGCCGCTCGACAACAAGCCCGAGTTCTCGGTCGTCATCGATATGCCCCAGAGCACGGCCCTGCCGGTGACGACGAACCTGGCCGGTTCCCTGGTGCAGAAGCTGCGTGCGCTGCCCGAGGTGACCGCGCTCCAGGTCTATACCGGGACCGCGCGTCCCTTCGACTTCAACGGCATGGTTCGGCACTACTACATGCGCACCGAACGATGGCAGACGGAGATCTAGGTGCAGCTCACCGACAAGCACGAACGCAGCCGCACCAGTCACGAGATTGCGGTCACGGCGCGCAAGACCCTGGACGCACTGGTGGCGGAACTCAAACCGGCGTTGCGGCCCACGCTGGCCGTGGTGGAGATGCCCCCGGGGCCGCTGGTCCTGCCGTCGGTGGTGGCCGAGATCCACGGGCCTAAGCCGGCACTGCGGCGGCAGTTCGCCCATGACGTGACGGACTTCTTCCATCAGGCGGAGAGCGCGCGCGACGTGTCCACCGAGAAGGCGGTGCGGCACGGCATCTCGGTGGACACGATCAACCGCAATCTGACCATGGTCCTGGGTGGAGCCTCGATCGGCGACATCAAACAGGGGGCGGGCCAGCAGAGCGGCCACGAGCCCCCCCAGATCGTCCTGCAGGTCCCGCTGGCGGAGCGCTCCCGGGTCGACGCACTGGGCGACCTGCTTATCGCCTCGAACCAGGGGTTCACGGTCCCCTTGCGTGAACTGGGCCAGTTACGGCTTGCCAAGGAATACAATATCATATACAATAATGACCTGCGTTTGGTGGAGCATGTGGTGACGGACGTGGGCTGGCGCCTCGCGGCGCCGGTTTATGCCATGTTTCAGGTGCAGGACCTGATGGCGGCGGCCGACTACCGGGCCCCGGACGGAACCAAACTCGCCGCCGGTGGTGGTTTCGGCGACGCCTTCTACTGGCTGGGGCCGCCGCCAGCCTCAGACCGGCTGTCTTGAGAGTAGGCATGGGAATTGACCGTGACCTTCGAGACCTTCCGCGATATGGGCGGAGCCTTCGTCGTGGCCCTGTTGCTGATCTACATCCTCGTGGTCTGGGAGTTCGGCAACTTCCGTATCCCGCTCATGATCATGGCGCCGATCCCGCTCACCCTGCTCGGCATAATTCCTGCCCACTTCATCATGTTCAAGCTAGGGCTGGGGGGCGTTCACGGCCACCTCCATGATCGGCTAGATCACGCTGGCCGGAATCATCGTGCGTAACTCCATCCTGCTGGTGAACTTCTCCATCTACTGCAGGGTACCCCGGTGGCCGAGGCCGTGATCCGGGCCTGCAAGGTCCGCACGCGCCCCATCTTCATCACCGCCCTGGCGCTGGTGGCCGGCTCCAGCGTGATCATCACCAACCCGATCTTTCAGGGCATGACGATCTCGCTCCTGGCCGGCACCCTGGTCTCAACGGTCCTGACCCTGATCGCCATCCCACTGGGGTGCGTGTCCAAAGCGCGCGACATGTGCGCGGTAGCCGCCGTATCCGCCGAGTGCCGGGCTGCCGAGCCAGGCCGAGGTGGACGCACTCGAGTCCGCGGACCGGGAATCTCGCAAGGGCGGGGGGGCCGGGGTCCCGGCGAAGGTCTGGGAGGTGCTGATCCTGGTCTTCTATGCCGTGCAGGGCATCTTCATCCTGCTGTTCGATATCGCGAAAAACGCCTTCAAGCCCAAGCCTCCGTCGCGCCCTCGGGCGGTGCGTCCGGGCAGCACGCCACCACCCGCGGCGGCGGCTGAGCGCCCAGCCGCGCCGCCGGCGTCCCGCGGCACCCTGTCCGTGGTAGTGTAGAAGGTCTGGAAGGTGCTCACGCTGGTCTTCTACGGAGTGCGCGGCATCTTCATCCTGCTGATCGAAATCGCAAAAAATACGTTTAAACCCAAGCCGCCGCCGCATCTCAAGCGCCCGCGGCTGGGTCCGGCCGACGGCAGTTTCGGAGCCGGCCGAGGTGGTGCCAGGTCCGGTGGCGCCGCGCCGGCCGGTCCGCTCTCCGTGGTGCCCACGGCAATGGAATCGGACGCGGCAGATGCGGCGACGGACGCCGTGACCACCGCCCCCAAGCCGCGCTCCGCCCTGGTGATGGGTCCTGCGGCCGCGGTGGCACCGGATGCGCCGCAGCAGGACGCGACACCGCCGTCGGCGGCCGCCGACGGCGGTGCGCCTCGCCGCGCTTGCGTCGACCAGAACCAAGGCGGCCGGGGTCGCGGGTACGACCGACAGTGCCAAGAAGACCCTGGCCAAGCCGTCGACCTGGGTGGGCACGGCCTCGCCCAAGGGCCAAGCCTCAGCGGTCGTGTCAGCGGCAGCACCCTCTCCGCGGCGCGGGATCCGGCTCAAGAGCGAAGACGAGCCCGGCGGAGACCAGCCTTGATCCCTTGGAAGATCCCTGCCCCGCCCCAGGCGGCGCGCCGGGACCGCGCCGCCGACGCGATCCGCGCGGGGGCTCGCCGCCGGTCGGCGCTGCTCTTGGTCGCGGCGAGGCTCCTGTTCTATCTTGCATTGGCACAGGGCAATCCCTGGGGACTGGCGGTTGACGGCGACGCCAATCAGGCCACGGGCGCGCGTGACCGGCGTCCTCCCGACCTCGACTGGATACAGAGCACCAAGGCCCCGACCGGAGCCGCTCGCGGTTCGGTGTCGGGTGAGTCGGCCCCCGGCCAGTCTGGCTTGTCGCCGGGTGCTGGTCGCGCCGCGGACCAGCCGCCTCTATGGAGTGGTGGCTGGTCAGGCGCTGGTGCTGCCGGCCCCAGCGGGCAAACCCAAGGACCGAGCGCCGGCGCCGATCGTTTCCGAACCGATATCGGCGCCACCGATCCAGCGGCCGTAACCCGGGGCTGGCCGCCCGGCTCTGCGCCGGTGCCGACGGCCGCCGATGCGGGTTATCGTTATCACGGTGACCCACCGCAACCGGGCGACGCGGGTGGGTGGCCGGCCCCCGGTGCCTACCGTTTCCGTCCCTTGACCGAGCGCGAGCGAGCGCGTCAGGGGCAGGGGGCGGGCCCCCGCTCGATAGACCAGGGCCAGGCGCAGCACCACCCATCCGGTACCCCGCCGGCCTGGCCCCCGGGTGCAGTCCCCGACGACGAGGCTGGCCCCTGGCCGTCGCGTTGAGCACCTAACCCCAGGCTCGCGATTTGAATAAAAAGATGAGGAACAACGACATGAAAATCGACAAGCGCATGGTTTCGGCGGCGCGGCTGGGCGCCGTCATGGTCGCCAAGGGGGGTAGTCCGGGCCGATGAGGGAGACGCGCAGTTTGCGGCGAACATGCTACGGCGTGCCCCGGATAGTCAGATCGTCGGGGGGCAAGATGTTTGTCGGCGACGCGCGCACCCGCATCGAGATGTCTCAGAAGGGTCGGGAGGTGGTGCGAATCTCCGATCAGAAGCGCGGCATGGAATGGATCCTGTTCCCGGCGGAGAAGAGCTATGTGGAGCGCGGGACACCCCCTGGGGCCGCGGCGCCGGCCCCGGCCGCGCGCTCCGCCGAGGCCGATCCGTGCGTCGGCATGGCGGGTCTGACCTGCCGCCGGATCGGGATCGAGGACGTGAACGGGCGTCCCGCAGTGAAGTGGGAGATGACCATGACTGATAAGGGTCAAACCCTGACCGCTGCACAGTAGCTGGACGTCCAGCGCGGCCTGCCCTTGAAGCATGTGCTGCCGAATGGTCAGACGATGGAACTCAAGCTGCTCTGCGATGACACCATCGACAGCCGCGCGACCGAGAAGTGGCAGATGACGACGGTGGTGCCCAGCCAGCCGCCGGCGGTCAGTCTCCAGTGGTATGACCAGCAACTGAAGCTGGCGGTGCGGGAGGAGTTTCCCGGCGGCGATGTTCGTGAACTCAAGGGCATCCGCGTCGGTTCCCAACCAGATGAGCTGTTTACGGTCCCGGCCGGCTACACCAGGAAGGCCCCGCCCCAGGGTGGGCCGGCCCCGGCCGACGCGCCCAAGCCGGGCGGGCAATAGCGTCTGGATCAGGGTAGGCGAGCCGCATGATCACGCTGGTAGCCAGTCTCAAGGGCAGATCGAGCAAGAGCACGGTCGCATTCAATCTCGGAGTCTGGCTGGCGCAGGGGGAAGTTGCCTGCCGGTTGGTGGACATCGACTCCCAGGCAACCCTGACAGACGTGCTTGAGGTCCGACGCGAGGAGGGTTACGCCCCGCCCCTGCGGGTTCTCGACAAGCGCGCACTGACCCGCGAGCAACTCACGGGCGTGGACCAGGTCGTCATCGACGCCGGCACGGCGGACATGGACAGCCTGCGCCTGGCGCTCGCCCTGTGTAATCGGGTGCTGGTGCCGGTGCAGCCGTCCCAGGCGGACATCTGGTCAGCCCAGCGCTTCATCCGCCTGGTGGCGACGGTGGCGCGGGAGAGTCTCCCCGAAGTCATCGGCTTCATCAACCGCGGCGACACCCATCACGCGGTGCGCGAGACCAACGAGGCGGCCGCTGCCCTGGTGGCGGCCGGCATCCGTTTCATCAAACCGCGGTTGTCCCAGCGGACCGTCTTCTGGCGCTCCTTCAGCGAGGTGCTCGCGGTCTTTGAACTGAAGTACAAGGGCAAGGCCGCCCGCGAGTTTCTGGCCCTGGCGGCGGTCCTCTATGCCGATCTCGTGCGCTGAGTCGGGCGCGCGGGCAGCAGGCCCGCAGTCATCGCAAGTCCGGCAGTTGCTCACGCTAGGGCGCCAAGCTCGCGAAGAAATACAATCGGGTAGATCAAGCATGTAGTTCACCCGCCAGATGAATCACGCAACGCCGATAAGATACTGAAAAAATTTGGCAAGCTTGGCGCCTTGACGTAAGAACTCCTCTTTCTTGGGGATCATCGCCAGCGCCTTGTCCGGGGGATTTTCTGTTAAGCTCCGGCGTCCAAGTCCGAGCAACTTCCGAACCCTTGCGGTGACCACACATGGCGGCTCCCGACACATCCAATGGCGCGCCGATCCCCGCCGATCCGCTGCGAGCTGGGGGCAGCAACCGAGCCGGCCGGCGTCGCGGCCGACGTGACCGAGGTCCGGGCCAATGCCTTCGCCATCGACCACCTGTCCCAGTCGTTCGAGGCCAGCGCCAAGCGCTGGGAACTGATCGTCTATCCCTCGCTCTTCGCCTTCATCATCCTGGCCGCCTACGGATTCTATCTGGTGTTCAGCCTGGCCAATGACGTCCATTATCTGGCCATCAGCGTGGACTCCAACATGACGGTGCTCGCCAGCAGCATGCAGGTCATCTCGGATAACATGAGGCAGATCAGCGCCAATATCCGTGCGATGTCCGGCAGCGTGGACTCCATGTCCCGCGATGTGAAGACCCTGGAGCCCATGCTCGCCAGTATCGTGAATATGGACAGGTCCATGTAGGACATGACGCATAATACCGCCGTCATGCGCGACGATATGTCGAACACTAACCAGAACATCGGCCGCCCCATGCGTTTCATGAATTCCTTCATGCCCTGATAGCGCTGGGAGTGCCGGGCCCCGGCTCGGCGCGTGCGCCACTGCGGATTAGTCCGCGAACAGCGCGAATGAACGCGAATAGAGAAATTCCACCCATGCCACCCGCTGCCCCCCAGGCGGTGCGTCTCATCGTCGCCATCTCCTCACGCGCGCTGTTCGATTTGGGCGAGTCCCATCGCGTTTTCGAGGCCGCGGGCGTCGATGCCTACCGGGCCTACCAGGTCGCCCACGAGAACGACACCCTGGAACCCGGGGTGGCCTTTCCGCTGGTACGCAAGCTCATGAACCTCAACGCCACCCTTGGTGAACGGGGCCGGGTGGAGGTGATCCTGTTGTCGCGCAACAGCTCCGACACGGGTCTACGCGTCCTGACCTCCGCCCACCGCCACGGGCTCGATATCACCCGTGCCGCCTTCACCGGCGGTGCCAGTCCCTACCGCTATGTCGCCGCCTTCGGGGCCCACCTCTTCCTGTCCGCAGACCCCAATGACGTGCGTCTGGCGCTCAGCGCCGGATGCGCCGCCGCCACCGTGTTGCCGGCGGCGTCCGCCGACCGGACGACGGACGACGGCCAGGTGCGAATCGCCTTCGACGGGGACGCCGTGCTGTTCTCCGACGATGCAGAGCGTCTCTATCGGGAGGAGGGCCTGGCGGTGTTCAACGCCAGCGAGAGCGCGTCCGCCTACGAGCCACTGCCCGGCGGTCCCCTCAAGGGGCTCCTGGTCGCCATCGCGCAACTCCAGGCCCTGTTCTCCACGGACGCCTCGCCGCTGCGCACCGCGCTCGTGACCGCCCGCGGCGTGCCCTCGCATGAGCGCGTGGTGCGCACCCTGCGCGCCTGGGACATCCGCATCGACGAGGCCCTGTTCTTAGGAGGGCTCCCCAAGGCCAGCTTCCTCGCCGCCTTCGATGCCGACATCTTTTTCGACGACCAAGAGTTCCACTGCGACGAGGCTCGGCTGCATGTCGCTGCCGGGCATGTGCCGCATGGGGTTGCGAATCAGTCCGTGTAGGGTGGAACGTCGCAGGCGGTTCCGCCAAGGTTCTCATGGTGCAGTGGCGGATCGTCTTACGGGTATCCGCCCTACGGCTCAGTGAGATAGATCTCAATGCGTCGGTTGCGCCCGCGTCCTTCAGCGGTACGGTTATCGGCGACCGGGCGCGATGCGCCCATCCCGCGGGACTGGATGCGCTCCGGGGTGTTGCCGAGTTTGACCAAGGCGGCCTTGACCGCCTTCGCGCGCTGGGCGGAGAGGGTCAGGTTCGCCGCGGCCGCACCCCGGTTGTCCGTGTAGCCCTCGATCTGGACCTGGAGACCGGGTTCCTGCGTCAGAAGGGCCGCCAATTGAGTCAGGGCGGCGGGCAGCGGAGTCGGCAGGGTGGATTTTCCGGGGGTGAATGGCAGCTCGGGGTCACCCAACGTGATCAGGATGCCCTGCCCGGTGAAGTGTGCACCAAGCGCGGCGTAGGCTTGGTGTTTCGCCTGGAGGCCGGCGACGATGCCCTCCAGATCTGCAATGCGCCCCCGGGCGGCGGCAAGTTCTGCGGCGAGGGTCGGCGCCGGACCCTGGGACTTGGCGGCGGTCTGTGCGCCCGGCACCAGGTGCGGTGGGTTGACGACATAGACGAGCAGGACGCCCGCGCCAACGAGCAGGACCAGGCCGAAGGGGAGCAGACGGGCGAGCATCCGGCTGGTCGCCGTGGGCACAGGTATGGGGTCTGACATGAGAACTCCTTAGGCGACCCGCGGGTCGCGGACGACGGCAGTAAAGGGTGCGCTAGCCGGGAGCTTTAACCTAGCAGCCTGTCGGACTTAGCGACCGGCGCCACCGCCTGAGGCTCTTGGGCGGGCTTTTGTGGCAAAAAAGAGACTTTTTTCGGCTAGAAACGCAGTTTTCCGCGGTGTTCCCCTGACTGCAGACGTAATA
>JADNEJ010000143.1 GCA_016292295.1 Candidatus Thiodictyon intracellulare | reverse complement strand
GCCGTGCGGACCCTGGCCCCCCGATTGCCGGTTGCGGCTGGCACGATGATCGGGGGTCGCCTAAAATGGCCAAAGTCGAGATCGTCTTGCGGTCCCGCATTGCAGATCGCCGCGCCGTTCATCTGACTCGGCGCACCGTCGATCGGAATCAGGGGGTGATACTGAAGATAGACGAGATTTTGTGGGTTGACAAGGCGCGTTGGTCGGGTGGCACGGGGGGGCTTGGGGCGGGTCTGGACTGCCGTGAAGGCCGCGGCGACCTCGGGTCCGGGCGACGCAGGGTCGCACGCCGCCGGCGGGCCAGTTGGTAGGATGGGCATCGCTCTGGCTCTGCCCATCCTTACGCTCTCCGATACAGGCTTCCGTCACGTCCGGATTTCTGTATACTTACGCTTTTGCTGCGGGGCAACCTGAGCACCGTTTTTTTTCATGCGCCCACCTTCTGAACAGGACCTGCCCGGGATCTGATGTATTCCGGTCGCTTTTTTGGGGGGCATTCGTCTCTAGCTAGGACAGACAATGGTCACGATCCGTTTGACTCGCGGCGGTGCCAAGAAGCACCCCTTCTACCAAATAGTGGTTACCGATATCCGCTCGCCCCGCGACGGGCGTTACATCGAGCGCATTGGCTTCTTCAATCCCACCGCCAAGGGCGGCGAGGTGTCGTTGCGGGTCGACCGCGCCCGTGCCGAGCACTGGATCGGTAAGGGTGCCCAACCCACCGATCGCGTGCGCCAGCTCCTGCGGCAGGCCGCTCGCGAGGCCGCGGCGGCGCTCCCGGCCGCGGCCTAGAAGGTCGCGTCGGGTCGTCTAAGTCGCTCATCGGTCAGGCCAAGTCTCCCCGGGGTTTTACTGATCATGCCTGAGGATGCCCCTGACGTCTCAAGTCCCGGCGGGCAACGCCTGGTCCTTGGGCACATTGATGGTGTCTACGGGGTCCGCGGTTGGGTCAAAGTCTTCTCTGAGACCGTGCCGCGCGAGAACATCCTGCGCTATTGGCCCTGGCTGCTCGGCACCGGGCAAGCGCCGCGCCGAGTGGTGGAGGGTCGGGCGCACGGCAAGGGCGTGGTGGTCCGGCTCGAGGGCTGTGACGACCGTGACCACGCCGCGGCCCTGGTGGGTCAGGAGATCGCGGTTACCCGCGACCGACTGCCACCGCCCAAGGCGGATGAGTTTTACTGGATCGACCTGGATGGGCTGGCGGTCGAGACCCTGGAAGGGGTGTCGCTAGGGCAGGTGAGCCACCTGTTTTCAACCGGGTCCAACGATGTCCTGGTGGTAGTTGGTGAGCGTGAGCGCCTGCTGCCCTTCATATGGGACGCGGTGGTTCGTGCCGTGGACTTCGAGCGGCGGCTGATCCAGGTGGACTGGGACCCTGACTTCTGACCTGACCCGAGAAAGAGCTTTTTGACCGGACAATGAACGTAAAAAGGATGCAAATAATTAAGAGCTTGGCCAGTGGTGTCCGTTCACCGGCTGGGTGTAGCGTACGATAACTGCAACTCGCAGATTTATTTGTGCTTATTTGCGGCTGATGACTCTTTTTTGGCTGGCGGGTTTGGGTCCGTGGCGGACCCGTATCAGTGGAGTGCCCCATGCGTTTTGATGTGGTCACCCTGCTGCCGGACCTCTTCCGAATTCTGCTGGATCAGGGGGTGACTGGCCGCGCTCTGACCCGGAGGATCGCCGAGCTGCACCTCTGGAACCCGCGCGATTACACCCACGATGTCCACCGCACCGTCGATGACCGTCCCTATGGCGGCGGCCCCGGGATGGTGATGAAGGTGGAGCCGCTGCGCGATGCGATCGGTGCTGCCCGGGCCCAGGCACCTGGCAGTCGGGTCGCCTACCTCTCGCCGCAGGGGCGTCTGCTCAATCAGGCGGCGATGGGTGAGTTGGCCCTGGCCGGTGGCTGGATCTTGGTCGCGGGCCGTTACGAAGGGATCGATGAGCGGCTGATCGAGTACGAGGTGGACGAGGAGTGGTCCATCGGCGACTACGTATTGAGCGGCGGTGAACTGGCGGCCATGGTGGTCATGGACGCGGTGATCCGGCTGCTGCCGGGGGCCTTGGGCCACGCCCAGTCCGCGGCGCAGGATTCGCACACGGACGGATTGCTTGATTGCCCCCATTACACCCGCCCGGAGCAGGTGGCAGGTCGGTCGGTGCCGTCGGTCTTGATTGGCGGTGACCACGTGGCGATTGCGCGTTGGCGTCGCCGCGAAGCGCTCGGGCTGACCTGGCTCAAGCGGCCGGAATTTTTGGCGCGGCGGGGCCTGGGTCCGGAGGATCAGGCGCTGCTCGATGAATTTATCCAGGCCCGCCAAACTGCCTGGTTGGGGTTAGCACAGGAGCTTAGGAAACCATGAGCAATATCATACAGGCGCTCGATGCCGAGCAGATGAACCGAGAGGTTCCGGATTTCGCCGCTGGCGATACCGTGGTTGTTCAGATCAAGGTGAAGGAGGGTGAGCGCGAGCGTCTCCAGGCCTTCGAGGGCGTAGTCATCGCCAAGCGCAACCGCGGGTTGAATTCCGCCTTCACGGTGCGCAAAATCTCCCACGGCGAGGGAGTGGAGCGGGTGTTCCAGACCTATAGCCCGGTGATCGCCGAGATCCAGGTCAAGCGTCGGGGTGATGTGCGCCGCGCCAAGCTTTACTACCTGCGCGGGCTCACCGGCAAGGCCGCCCGTATCAAGGAAAAACTCTAAGGGACCGCCAGGGTCCGCCACCCGAGAGTGCAGCGTGGGCCGGGTGGGTTGCGAGGGGCGGCGGACCCTTGGTTCTGCCCGGACCCTTGGTGCTGCCGGATTTCGCTTCAGACCCGAGGACGCGAGTGCAGGGGATCCTGGTGTAGCACTATGACCGGCGGTCCTCAGGGCGCCGGGTGAGGCGTGAGTGGCTGCGACCTTTTACTGGCACGACTACGAGACTTGGGGCGTCGACCCGCGGCGGGATCGCCCATGCCAGTTCGCTGGGCAGCGCACCGACGCCGACCTCAACCCGGTCTGCGAGCCACTGGTGCTCTACTGTCGGCCGGCCCAGGACCTGCTTCCCCAGCCGCAGGCCTGTCTGGTCACCGGCATCACGCCCCAACTGGCCGATGCAAAGGGCCTCATTGAGGCCGAGTTCACCGCCGCCATCGCGAACGTGCTCAGTACCCCGGGGACCTGTGGGACCGGCTACAACAGCATTCGTTTCGACGATGAGGTCACCCGCCACCTCTTCTACCGCAACCTGCGCGACCCCTATGCCCGGGAGTGGCAGAACGGCAATTCGCGCTGGGACCTGATCGACACCCTGCGCCTGGCCCAGGCCCTGCGTCCAGAGGGTATAGTTTGGCCGCTGCGCGACGATGGCACCGTCTCCTTCCGACTGAAAGACCTGACCGATGCCAATGCCATCCCCCATGCCGGTGCCCACGATGCTCTCGTCGACGTGCAGGCGACCATCGCTCTCGCCCGACTTCTGCGCCGTGCCCAGCCACGGCTCTATGACTACGCCCTGACCCTGCGCGACAAACGCCAGGTACGGACCATGCTGGAGAAGGGTGAACCCCTGGTGCACGCCTCAGCCCGCTTTCCGGCCGTCCTGGGGTGCATAGCCCCGGTGGTCGCGGTGGCCCAGCACCCAACCAACGGCAACGGCGTCATCTGTCTAGACCTGCGCGCCGACCAGGACCTGCTGCTGGACCTCTCGGTGGAGGAACTGCGTCGGCGTCTCTTCACCCCGAGCGCTGAGTTGCCGGCGGGGGTCGAGCGCATCCCGCTCAAGACGGTCCAGGTCAACCACGCCCCGGTGCTGGCTCCGCTCAAGACCCTGACGGCGGCAGCGGCGGCACGCTGGTTCATCGACCCGGCCCAGGTCGTGCGCCGGGCCCAGACCGTCAGGGAGAAGGCCGCCGCCATTCGTGAGCGCGTCCAGGCGGTGTATCAGTCACCGTCCGATGGGCCGAACGGCCAGTCGGTGACCGACCCGGACCTGATGCTCTATTCCGGGGGCTTCCTGTCGGATGCCGATCGCCGCACTCTGGAGCGCGTGCGCGGCCTGGCCCCCACGGATTTGGCCGTGGCCAATCCCCGTTTCGCCGACCCGCACCTGCCGCAGATGCTCTTTCGCTACCGCGCCCGCAACTGGCCCGAGACCCTGAACCCGCAGGAGCGCGAGGAGTGGGACGCCTGGCGCCTGACCCGCATCACCGACCCCCAGGGTGGTGGCAGCATCCAATTGGACCAGTATGAGGCCCAGCTTGGCGCGCTGGCGCAGACCCATGCCGCTGACCTCGCCAAGCTCCAGGTCCTTGATCAACTCGGCGTCTGGGCCGAGTCGCTGATGGATGCTGGCGACTGAGGATGTTCCGGGAAAGAGCAGTCAGCCATCAGCGGCCAGCCGTCATCCAAATGTGCATCAGCATCTTACGAGCCGTTCTGGCGCCACGGGCGTGACCTGCAGGGCGCCTGAAAACGATTGAAACCCGAAGCTGACTGCTGAAAGCTGACCGCTGAAGGCTAACCGCTATTTCAAGGATTACCCGGGCGGCGATGCGTTGCAGTAGTCTTGCACCGCGGCGAGGATCGCCGCCGCGATCCGTTGTTGTTAGGCACCCTGGGCGAGCAATGACTCCTCGTCGCGGTTCAGGATCACGCCAGCCTCCAACAGCACCGCTGGCATGACCACCCCCCCTTAAGCACCACCAGGTCGTCGAAGCGATAGAGGCCGAGCCTGGCATCGAGCAGGGGCCGGTGATCGCCCGCGATCGGTTCAGCAGGGTTGGCGTTAGCCCGTGCGCCGTGAGTGAGCGCCCGAGCAGCTCGGCGAAGCGCCGGCTGCGCTCGGGTTGGGGATTTTTGGTGGAAACGAAGAGCGAGAAACCGCGAAAGCGATCACTGTAGGGTCGGGTGACGCCATCCAGGGTCCAATTCGACAGATAGCGCGGCTGCACCGACTCGTGGTGGATCGACAGTAACAGGTCGGCCCCGCACCGTGCGGCTTCCTGGGTACGTCCCTGCAGTGAGTGAGCAACGCCGTCGGCGTTGATCACAAAGCGCTTGCGGAAGCCGCCGGTCGCGAGTGCCGCGGCCAGGTCGCGATTGAACTGAAACTCAGGCACGCCGCGCGCGCTGATGGCGCTCGGGCTGCGCAGCGAGTGTCTGACATCGATGGCGACGACGAAATCGTCCGAGGAACAGGCTGGGGTTGACCCGCCGTGGCAGAGGACGACCAGCAACACCAGGCTGATCAGACGGCTTTTCTCCGACATGTGGGGGTCTCCAGAGTGGACCTTAGTCTTCAACCCAGAAAAAGCAGTTTAGCCGCAAATGAACACGAATAGACGCAAATAATCAGAGACTTGGCCTTGGCTGCATGTTCACCGTCCAGGTGACGCCCGTGACGATGCTAACCAGCAGATTTATTTGTGCTTATTTGCGGAAAATACTCTTTTTTAGTTCAAGGGCAGACCGTCCGGCGGTCTCGCTCAGCGTTTTGCGGAGTCATTGGTCCGCGCAGCGGACCCTATGGCGGCACCATCGCCGCTTACGGGTTGGCCGCCGGCCGGTCAGAAGTCCTGCCCCTCCCTGGTCAGGATCATCCGCTCCACGTCGGCAAGCCGAATCTCCCGACCGTCCAGGGTGCGAACCACGCGGCCCTTGACGTCGCGGCGGTGCGCCTGGTAATGCGTGATGGCCCCTGTGTTGGCGTTGACCACCTGGACCTCCACCGCCTGATTGCCGAGTGCCCAGCCGCGGTACAGGTACCATCCGCAGCCGAGCAGCATGATGGCGAACGTGCCGGCGGCGACCAAGCGGACTGCACCGGCGGGCAGTAATGCGGGCCGCGGCGCTCCGTCGGCCGGGGGCCGACCCGGGCCGCGCAGCCGCTGCCGGATGAAGAAGAAGGCGGCAAGCACCATCGCGGCGGTCAGCAGGAATTTCCAGATCATGTGGGTTGGCTGTCGGTGAGTCCGTCAGGTGCGGGTGAACCGCGGAAATGATGACGCGGCAGGCCCGCGGTCGGGTCGACAGGCTAACACGAGCGCACCCCCGCCTTCTCGGGTTGCGGGTCCGTACCCCTGCCGTTTACCATCCCGTCCGTTGGGCCGCCGACCCAGTGGCCCGCTCAGCCGACCCGATTTCATGCGTCAATTATCCGACCTGTCGGCCTCGCTCCCGGCGCTCTTGTGGGCGCTGCCGATCCTAGCGGCTCTGGCGGCGGGCTGCGGCTGGTCCGCACCGCTGACCGTCAATCTGCACCGCGCGGTCCAGGTGGGGGACCTGGACCAGATCAGACGGCACATCGCCGCCGGGACCGATCTAAATCAGCGCGACGGCAACGGCGACCTGTCCCTGCACCTCGCCGTCCGGGCCGGGCAGGTCGCCATCGCGCGTGAATTGGCGGACCATGGGGCGGCACTGGATGGCGGCGGCCATACTCCCCTGGAGTTGGCTCTGACCCACGGCAAGGACCCAGGTCGCTGTCCTGCTGGCGCAGTTGGGCGCCCCTCTGGAGGACCAGGCGATGCTGGTCACCCTGGTGCGTGCCGGGGTCTGTGACCGGGACAGCATCGACTTTCTGCTGCGCCGCGGGGTCGACCTGAACCGGCCGGACGACCAGGGTCGCACGCCGCTGCACCTAGCGGTTACCCTGGGCCACCTGGAGACCGTCAAGCGGCTGATCGCTCGCGGGGCCGACGTCAACCGCCCCGATGAGGCCGGCCACACGGCACTCGCGCTGGCCCGAGCCCGCGACCCCAGGCAACCGAACACCGCCGACATCCAAACAGCATTGCAACAATCCGGCGCCCGCTCCTGAAGGGTGCGGCGCCCTAATCCTTCGGAGGGACAGCGATGGCAGAGACAGTGGAGGACCTGACCGTTTCCTACACGGAAGACGGTATCGAAACCAGTAAGGAACTGGACAAGGTGATCCTGTCCAAGGGCAGTTGGACCACGATCATCTTCCGCTACCAGGACTGGGACAAGGCCAAGGAGGTCTATGGTCCGGACAAATTCACCATCCGCCGCTACCAGAAGCGCACCGGCGAATACCGCCAGCAATCCAAGTTCAACATCTCCAGCCGCGCCCAGGCGGAGGGGTTGATCAAGGCGTTGCAGGGGTGGTTGGGGGAGGGCGCGAGGGACGCGGATTAGCCCTCATTCATTTGTTCGTTGTTGTGTGCAGGGAACGAGGGGGCGTGCGAATGTGCCGGAGTCCCACCGACTAAAGCCTCGACCTCCGGTTTGGACATCCCAACTGGAGGTCGAGGCTTTAGCGGGAGGTGGTTCACGCCTTGCCGCGATAGGCCGCCGGTGTTTCGAGTGAGCGCAAGTGCGGTTCGGTGTGGCCTTTGCGCAGTGCTACGCCGTTAAAGGAGTTGCGCTCCACGTCTTCATTGCCCCACTGGTCCCAGCCGTCGCGCTCAAAGCGGGCGAAGAGTTCGAGATAGGGGCCGGGGGAGCAGCGCTCGATGATGTCGAAGATCTCGTCCGGCTTGCGCGAGTGCTCACGCTTTTGGGTCGAGAGCAAATTGACCTGCCGTCGTCCCGGCGCCAGGGTCCGCATACCGCAGCGCACACCGAACAGGATCATCTCGGTGACGTTTCTAAAATAGAAGCCCATGCCGCGCCCGTCTGGTCCGCCGTCCTTGCGGACCTTATACCAGATCAGGTTCGACTTGTAGGTGAAGCCCCAGGCTGCGATGACGCGCAGGCCCTCGGCGAGCAGAGCATTGGGGACCCAAAGATACAGGTGACTGTGCTCGGCGGCGACGTCCTGTACCGGCAGGTCTATGATCTCCTGGATGGCCATGGTCGGGTAGCGGAGCAGGCGCTTGTGTTCGGGCGCCATCTTGCCGGTGCGGTTCTGGAATTGCCACGGGGGGTCGGCGAGGATGGTGGAATAAAGCTCATCCACTTTCGACAACAGGTCCTCACCGGGCGTTGGCCCGGTCATGCTAACAATTTTTGTCATATAGGGTGTGTCTAATTCCAAAAACGAGCAGTGGGAAACCGCCGCTGCCGCCTCTCTCGATCTTCGGCGTAGCCGTTTAGCCCCCCTGTTCTTAGCCCTCGTGGACGATCATAAGGCTACGCGACGCAGCTCGACGGCCGTGCCAGAATATGCGGAATTATGTATACTTAGCTAATGCCAAATTTTCGGTTTCCTCACCGACAGGTTATTTCAAAGTTCTCCGTCAGTAAGGAGCGCAAGTCGCCTTGGTGCTCACCCGGGTTGCTGAAGAAGTCTGCGCAGGCTTTGCGAAACCCGTCAAATGAT
>JADNEJ010000455.1 GCA_016292295.1 Candidatus Thiodictyon intracellulare | reverse complement strand
GTCGCGCACGGTGTTGGAGTCGATCAGCAGGACTTCGGCGACCTGCTCTGCCGGCCAGCCGCCCACCAGCGACACGACCACCTTGATGCGGTCGGCCTCGCGCGTACGCCGGTAAGGGCGGCACGCAACTCGACGAGTTGTTCGGTGGAGAGGCTCTAGTCGAGCATAGGGGCGATAGTATATCGGCGTCACCCGGTTACGCTAGGGTCTTAAGAGAAAATCTCAGATGATGCCCCGCGTTCAGCACACACTCGCCGGAGCCCGGTCTAGCAATCGGCAAGGACTATCAGGCTCAGTTATTGCCCGTCATGAAAGACAGACACCTGCGAGAATTAGGCAATGCCTGTGCCTATAGGCGCAGGCCTATCAACAGGATCGGACACGAAACGCGGTTATGGCGTTGCGCATGGTGCGGGGCAGGCATCAAACCACTCGGCGGATGCAGCCCCAAGGCCATGCAGGCGCTCGCCAGGGCGCTCGCGGCCCGACTGCCCGCGGCACCCTCTCAGGAATCTGGCAGCATATCGACGGGCCCCAACTCGCCACGGTCCGCTTGGTTTCGTGGTGAAGGTCCGGGACGACCCGGAGCAGGGTATCGAGATCGTGCCACCGGCCGGTTAGGGTGTCGCCATCGAGCGCGCGGCCGTCGATGTCCACCTCAGCATGGACCTGCCAGTATCCGTCACAGTGACCCGTCACAGTGACAGGGGCCAGACGATCATGCGGCCGTTGCGGCGGTCTACCCCGCCGGGAGCGTTCAGGGCCTACCGCTGAGCGACCGAACTACCGTCCGTCGGATGAAAGCGTGCCCGACGGACCCCTAGCACGGTCTAGTTTGTGGGTAAGAAGCGATTTGTTCAGAAAAAGCGATTTACTGTCATGCGTTTAGAAACTTGTTTGGCGGAGAAACTTGTTTGGCGGAGAGAGAGGGATTCGAACCCTCGATGGGCTTTTAACCCATACTCCCTTAGCAGGGGAGCGCCTTCAGCCGCTCGGCCATCTCTCCGGGATGCGCAATCGTGTGACGATTGGCTTCCCTGTCACTGGGCTCGGTGGGGAGCATCGAGCGGGGCTTCCTTGTGCGCCGCATCCGACAAATTCGTCCGACCACAAAACCGGACTCGCCTGACTCGAGCGTCGCCACGAGTCCGATAGTGTAGCGTGGTTGCGACCGATTTTCCAGTTACTCGGGCTCGGGGTCCTGACCGTGGGTTTCGGTCTCGGTACCGGCCCCGTGGGCCTCTGCCTGCTCGCGCTTGATGCGCTCGTAGATTTCCTCACGATGCACGGCGACGTCCCGGGGGGCGTTGACGCCGATGCGCACTTGGTTACCCTTGACGCCAAGGACTGTAACGGTGACCTCGTCACCAATCATAAGGGTCTCGCCCACGCGACGAGTCAAGATCAACATGGCTGCTTTCTCCCTTCTTTCCTTTTTCCGACTTACGTGGTTCCCCCGGACGTAACCTAAGCAGAATCCAGCGCCAGATTACGCGAGTTACACCACACCCAGACCAAGCTCGGGGGCGACCTGCCCCCGGCCTGATTTTATCAATTGCTTGAGTCTAGCCCAAGCAATTGTTTACAATCCATCACAATTCTCCGTCAGGAACGCGGGGGAGAGGCTGAAAACCCGGGCCGGGACGCCTGATTCGGCGGCTGAAGTCCAAGCCCCTGGCTTGGGACCCCAGGGGCCGCGTCAGGTCTCCGGTGCGGATCGGCGACCTCGCCGCACCCAGACTAAGCGGCCTGCGGCGCACGCCCGAGTTCAAAGGCGTCGTGCAGGGCGCGCACCCCAAGCTCCAGGTATTTTTGGTCGACCACGACGGAGATCTTGATCTCCGAGGTGGAGATCATCCGGATGTTGATCCCCTCGCGCGCGAGGGCGCCGAACATCTGGCTGGCAATCCCGGCATGGTTGTTCATGCCAACGCCTACCAGGGATATTTTGACGATATGCGCGTCCCCCAGGACCTGCAGCGCCGCCAGGGTGGCGGCCGTGCCTCGGAGGATCTCCAGGGCGCGTTCATAGTCGTTGCGATGGACCGTGAAGGTGAAGTCGGTGGTGGTCTCGTCCGGGGCGATATTCTGGACGATCATATCAACCTCGATATTGGCCGCGGCAATCGGCCCCAGGATCTTGTGGGCCACTCCCGGCTGGTCCGGGACCCCGAGTACGGTCAGTTTGGCCTCGTCGCGGCTGAACGCGATGGCGGCGATCTTGGCGTCTTCCACAGTGTCTTCCTCGAATGTGATCAGGGTGCCCGCGCCCTCGTCGAAGCTGGAGAGCACGCGCAATAGAACATTGTATTTGCCGGCGAATTCCACGGCGCGAATCTGCAGCACCTTGGAGCCCAGGCTCGCCATCTCCAGCATCTCCTCGAAGGTGATGCGATCGAGCTTGCGGGCCTTGGGCTCCACCCGTGGGTCGGTGGTGTAGACCCCGCCCACGTCGGTGTAGATCTGGCACTCGTCGGCCTTCAGTGCGGCGGCGACGGCGACGGCGGAGGTGTCGGAGCCGCCGCGCCCCAGCGTCGTGATATTGCCCGCGCCGTCGATGCCCTGGAAGCCGGCGATGACCACCACCCGCCCAGCATCCAGATCAGCCCGCACGCGCACGGCATCGATGTCGTGGATGCGCGCCTTGTTGTGGGTACTGTCGGTCAGGATGTGGACCTGGGCGCCGGTGTAGGAGCGGGCCGGGCAGTCGATGGCGTCCAGGGCCATGGCCAGCAGCGCGATGGTCACCTGCTCGCCGGTGGACAACAGCACGTCCAACTCCCGGGGAACGGGGCGGTCCTGGATCTGCTTGGCAAGTCCGATCAGCCGGTCGGTCTCCCCGGACATGGCGGAAACCACCACCACGACCTGATGGCCCTGGTCGCGGGCGCGTTTCACGCGGTCTGCGACGGCGCGGATGCGCTCGATGCTGCCGACGGAGGTGCCGCCGTATTTCTGTACGATCAATGCCATCGAATTCTCTGATTCATTACGTTAGCCCAGGGCGTCGCCCTGGGCTAGTATGTGTGACCCCGTTGGGGTCATAACTCAAGCGCCGTTTGAGCGGTGCACTAGCGCAATCCCTGCCGCACCCACTCATGCACCAGCGCCAGGGCGGCGGGCAGGCCGGCCGGGTCGTTGCCGCCCGCCTGGGCCATGTCGGGTCGGCCGCCGCCCTTGCCGCCGACCAGAGATGCGGCCGCACGGATCAGGTCGCCAGCCTTGAGCCGGTCGGTCAGGTCCTTGGTGATGCCGGCCGCCAGGCTCACCTTGCCGTCCACCACGGTAGCCAGGAGTACCACCGCGGAGCCGAGACTGTCCTTGATCTGGTCCAGGGTGTCGCGCAAGGCCTTGGGATCGCCCCCCTCGATGCGCGCGGCCAGGACCTTGACCCCCAGCACGTCTACGGCCTGTGCTGCCAAGTCCTTGCCGGCGGAACTGGCCAGACGCGACTTGAGCTGATTGAGTTCCTTCTCCAGCGAACGGCTGCGCTCCAGGAGGCCCGCGACCCGCTCGTCCAGGTCATAGCGCCCGCCCTTGAGCAGCCCGGCCAGGCGCAATACCCGATCCTCGTCGGCCTCCACCCACGCCAGCGCGCCGGCCCCGGTCAAGGCCTCGATGCGCCGCACGCCGGAGGCGATACCGCCCTCGGCGACGATCTTGCAGAACCCGATATCCCCGACGGCCTTCACATGGGTGCCGCTGCACAGCTCGGTGGAAAAGTCGCCCATGCGCAGGACCCGGACCTGCTCGGCATATTTCTCGCCGAACAGGGCCATGGCGCCGGTGGACTTGGCGTCTTTCAGGCTCATGATGCGGGTCTCGACGAGATGGTTTTCCCGGATCTTGCGGTTCACTAACTGCTCGATTGCGATCAGTTGCTCGCGTGAGATCGGCTCGAAGTGTGAATAGTCGAAACGCAGACGCTGAGGGCCAACCTGGGAGCCCTTCTGCTGCACATGCCCGCCCAAGACCTGACGCAGCGCGGCGTGCAGCAGGTGAGTGGCGGAGTGGTTGAGCGCCGTGGCCGTGCGCCGTTCGCCGTCGACCGCCGCCTCCACACTGTCGCCGACCCGCAGCTGACCCGTCAGGACCAGCCCCAGGTGGCAGATGACCTCGTCGCCCTTCTTCTGGGTATCGGTCACGGCGAACTGACCCGACTCCCCGCTCAAGGTGCCGCGGTCGCCCAACTGCCCGCCGGACTCCGCGTAGAAGGGCGTCAGATCAAGGATGACGAGCCCGTCCTGGCCCTGGCCCAGGGCATCGCAAGACCGACCGTCGCGGTAGAGGGCGACCACTGTGGCGCGTTCCTCGAGGTAGTCGTAGCCGCAGAACTCGGCCTGACCCTGAAAGTCGATCGCCAGGTCCTGATCGACGCCGAATTGGCTGGCGGCGCGGGCGCGGCCCTTCTGGGCGGCCATGGCATGCTCGAAACCCGGAAGGTCCAGGGTGAGGCCGCGCTCGCGGGCAATGTCCGCGGCGAGGTCGGTGGGGAATCCGTAGGTGTCATAGAGCTTGAAGACGGTCTCGCCGGGGATTTGCGCGTCGGCGAGACCGGCAATGGCGCCTTCGAGGATGGCCATGCCGTTGGTCAGGGTCTCGGCAAAACGCTCCTCCTCCAGCCGGACTACCCGCTCGATCTGCGCTTGGGCCGCGGCCAGCTCTGGATAAGCCGTCCCCATCTCGGTGACCAGTGGGGCGACCAGGCGGTAGAAGAAGGGCTCGGTACACCCCAGGCGGTAGCCATGACGGATGGCGCGCCGCATGATGCGGCGCAGCACATAGCCGCGCCCCTCGTTGCCGAGGATCACACCGTCAGTAATCAGGAAGGCGGTAGAACGGCTGTGGTCGGCGATGACCCGCAGTGACTTATCGGCCCGGTCGGTGCAGCCGGTCACCGCGGCGGCGGCGTCGATCAGGTTGACGAAGAGGTCGATGTCATAGTTGCTGTGCACACCCTGTATGACCGCCGCCAGGCGTTCTAGGCCCATGCCGGTGTCCACCGAGGGGCGCGGCAGCGGGGTCAGGCTGCCGTCCGCGGCCCGGTTGAACTGCATGAAGACCAGATTCCAAATCTCCACATAGCGATCACCATCGGCGTCCGGTGAGCCGGGCGGGCCGCCGGGGATGTCGGGACCGTGGTCGTAGAAGATCTCGGAGCAAGGGCCGCAGGGGCCGGTCTCGCCCATGGACCAGAAGTTGTCCGCGGCGCCGCAGCGTGAAAAGCGCGCCGGGTCCACCCCGATCTCGTTGAGCCAGATCGCGGCCGCCTCGTGGTCCTCGGTGAAGACCGTCACCCACAGGCGCGCTGGCGGCAGGCGCAATACCCGGGTCAGGTAGTCCCAGGCATACCGGATCGCCTCGCGCTTGAAATAGTCGCCGAAGCTGAAGTTGCCCAGCATCTCGAAGAAGGTGTGGTGCCGGGCGGTATAGCCCACGTTTTCCAGATCGTTGTGCTTGCCGCCCGCGCGCACGCAGCGCTGCGAGGTGACAGCACGATTGTAGGGGCGGCGCTCGCGGCCAAGGAAGCAGTCCTTGAATTGGACCATGCCGGCATTGGTGAACAGCAGCGTCGGGTCATCGGCGGGGATCAGGGAGCTGGAGGCGACCCGCTGATGCTCGCGTTGCGCGAAATAGTCGAGAAAGCCTGCTCGCAGTTCGGCACTGGTGGTCATTAAAAATACTCGGATGGGTCGGGGATAGGCGACGGTCAGTCGTGCCGCCGCAACTGGCGATGGATCAGTTCGGGCGGAAAGCCGCGCTGTTGCAGGAAGCGGCCACGCCGGCCGACCTCGGTGTGATCGGTCGGCGCGAGCGAGCCGAAGCGCCGATCGTGAGCGGCGGCCAGCAGCGCCGGCCATTGCTCGTTCATCGCCTCAAGGTAGGGGTCGATAGCCGCGTCCGAAAGGCCCTTGTCGCGCAACTCCGCATGGATGCGCAAGGGGCCGAAGCCCTTGCCAACCCGCTCCGCGACATAGCTCTGCGCCAGCCGCGCCTCATCGATCGCACCCTGCTCGGCCAACCCGGACAGCACCGGGTCGATCTGGTCCGCACGGTAGCCGCGGGCCACGAGCTTGCGCACCAATTCCAGCCGGGAGTGCTCGCGGGTGGCCAGCAGCCGCAGCGCGAGACGCTCGATCGCGGCAGCGGGGTCCGGGTCGGCCATCTGCGGGATCCGGGAGCTCAGACTTCGAGGTCCTGGGCTGGCCCAGCGGGATCGGCCGCGTCCGGGGTCGGACCTTCATCCGCCGGTTGCGGGAGCAGTTTCTCGCGGATGCGCGCTTCGATCGCCCGCGCCAGCTCCGGGTTCTCCTTGAGATAGACCCGCGCATTGTCCTTGCCCTGGCCGACTCGGTTGCCGCCGTAGCTGTACCAGGCACCGGACTTGTCGATGATGCCGGCCGCGACACCGAGATCGATGATCTCGCCCTCGCGCGAGATGCCCTCGCCATAGAGGATGTCGAACTCCGCCTGCTTGAAGGGCGGGGCGACCTTATTCTTGACCACCTTGACCTTGGTCTCGCTGCCGATGACCTCATCACCCTTCTTGATGCTTCCGGTGCGACGGATGTCCAGGCGCACCGAGGCATAGAATTTCAGCGCATTACCGCCGGTGGTGGTCTCAGGCGAGCCGAACATGACGCCGATCTTCATGCGGATCTGATTGATGAAGATGACGAGACAATTGGACCGCTTGATGTTCCCCGTGAGCTTGCGCAGGGCCTGGGACATGAGGCGCGCCTGGAGCCCCATGTGGGAGTCGCCCATCTCGCCCTCGATCTCTGCTTTGGGAGTCAGGGCCGCCACCGAGTCCACCACCACGATGTCCACCGCGTTGGAGCGCACCAGCATGTCGGTAATCTCCAGCGCCTGCTCGCCGGTATCGGGCTGGGAGACCAGCAGATCGTTCATGTTGACGCCGAGCTTTTGGGCGTAACCCGGGTCAAGCGCGTGCTCCGCGTCCACGAAGGCCGCGACCCCGCCGAACCTCTGGGTCTCGGCGATTACGTGCAGGGTCAGAGTCGTCTTGCCGGACGACTCGGGTCCATAGATTTCAACCACCCGCCCCTTCGGTAGGCCGCCGATACCGAGCGCGAGATCGAGCCCCAGCGAGCCGGTGGATATCACCTCGATGTTGCGCGCGGCGCTCACATCGCCCATGCGCATGACCGACCCCTTACCGAACTGCTTTTCAATCTGGGTCAGGGCGGCGGCCAGGGCCTTCTTGCGGTTTTCGTCCATCGGCTCTCCATGGGGCCGGTCCGGGGGGCGCGTCCGGTCGGGCACGCGGCGCTAAGGTTCCCGGGCGGCGAAAGTACAAGATTATCGCACAGGCGATCGGTGTCGGACACCGGTCGGGCCGGGGCGGCGTGGCAGCCGGCCCATACCCGCCGCCGATATCTTGAAGAGGTCTCATGCCAAGGCGCCAAGCTCGCCAAGGTTTTTCAGTGCGTTATCGGCGTTCGGCGACTCATCTGGCGGGCGCTCTGGATGCTGGAGCTACCTTATTGTATTTCTTGGCGAGCTTGGCGCCTTGGCATGAGCAATTGCCGGATGTAGGCTCACCTCCATAGCCCACTGGGATCAGCTTGTTCGGACCGGCGGCCGTGCCCCCAAGCCAGGCATAGAGCCCGCTGTGCGAACGGCCGACCGCGCACCTGGGCAGGTGGCCAAGTCCATGATCAGAAGCTTAGAGTCTGACCTTGCCTAACCACCCTGAGGCACCCGCAGGGCCAGCACCATGTCCACGACAGCCCGTTACACGCTAACGGATGAGCGCCCGACCGAGGATCTAGAGGACCATATCATCCACTTCTCCGGCATCTCCTGAGACGACTACGAGCGCCTGCTCGTGATGCGCGGCGACCATAGCGTACCGCGGATTGACTATCTGCACGGGGAGGTCGAGATCATGAGCCCATCGCGGAACCACGAGGCGATCAAGTCGGTGATCGGCCGGCTGGGCGAGACTTTGTGCTTGGAGCGCGACATCCCTTTCTGCGCCGTCGGTGCCTGGACCTTCAAGTCCAAACCCCGCTCACGCGGCGCCGAACCGGACTAGCAGCCTGTCGGACTTAGCGGCCGGCGCCACTGCCTGAGGCCCTTGGGCGGGCTTTTGTCGCAAAAAAGAGGCGGTTTTCAGCTCGAAACGCAGTTTTCCGCGGTGTTCCCCTGACTGCAGACATAATACGGCCATCCGTTCCAGGTTCCACGCCAGGCAGACCAGCGTCGACTCGCCCTGGACGTTGTCCAGTCCACGGGTGAGAAATTGGCGGAAGCCCATCACCGATTTGATGATCCAGA
>JADNEJ010000615.1 GCA_016292295.1 Candidatus Thiodictyon intracellulare | reverse complement strand
GCCAGTCCTGCACCGACAGCGGCAGGAGCAAGTCAGTGTCGCGGTCCATCGGGTGAAAGCGGCGCATCGGCAGTAGCACTCCGGCCATCAGGGTTGATTCCGATAGTGTACCGGACCCGCCGCCTCGACGGGGCCCCGAAGTCCGACAGGCTGCTAGTAGAGCGCCAGCGTACCGGCGCCCAGGTCCTCGTACTGGAAGTCGAACTCAAGGGTGTGGGGACTGGGGATCAGCGCGTCAGGACCCTCCCGCTTGACACGCTCCATGTCGACAATATTCCATATAAACAATTTGTTGCTATTGAGCAGGTAGAAGCCGTAGCCGCCAAAACGCCCGCCAAAGGTCAGGATCATCCTCTCGGCGCCGCCTTGCGGTACCTCGATTGCGGCGGTAATGGTGTAAGAGGCGTCGAGCAGCATCGGCGAGTCGCCCTGGGGCAGGCCGGTCATCGGCCCATGTAGACAAACTCGGTGCGGCTGGCGGTGATGTTCGGGCGCGAGGCCACGATCCGGGCTGCCACCGAGGCATCAAGCGGAAAGACCTGATGCTTCTTCGCCTCCGCGACGAACATCTCCTTCAGTTCCTTAACCTTCTCCGAGTGCTTTGCGGCGATGTCCGCGGCCTGGGTGAAGTCCTTGCTCAGGTCGTAGAGCTGAAACTCCTGGTTGTTCAACGGATCGGGATTGGCCGGACAGAAGGCCTCCCAGGGTGCGCGATTGACCTTGGTGCTGAGCAGCCAGCCGTCGTGGTACAGGGCCCACTGGCCCATCATCTCGAAATACTGGGTGTGGTGGCTCGAGGGCGCCTTGGCATTGGCGGCGTCGAAGGTGTAGGCGCAGCTTGTGCCTTCGATCGGCGCCTGCTTGATGCCGTCGACCACCTCGGAGGCAGCGATGCCGACCGCCTCCAGGATGGTAGGTACCTGGACGAACTGTTCGCGCAGGGCCCCCTTGTCCTTGATGCGGGCCGGCCAGGCAACGACCATGTTCTGATTGGTGCCGCCGAGCCGGGAGGCGTTCTGCTTGAACCAGTCGAAGGGCGTGTCGAAGGCCCAGAACCAGCCGGCCGACATGTGGTTGTAGGTCTCCTCGGTGCTCCAGACATCGCAAAATTTGAGTTGCACCTCGGCCGGCAGCTGATTGAGACCGTTGAAGAACACGACTTCGTTGGGTGTACTGAGCGGCCCGCCTTCGGCACTGGGGCCGTTGTCGCCGTTGTCACCGTTGATGTATATACGTCCGTTGATGTATACACGTCTCATCTGAGATTTTCGCTCATGATCCTAGCGTAACCGGCCGACGTCGATATACTATCGTCCCTATGCTCGACTAGACACTCTCCACCGAACAACTCGCCGAGCTGCGTGCCGCCCACCGGCGTACGCACGACCAGTGCGAGCATGAACAGGCGCGACGCCGACAACCGCAGCGGATACTGATGCTCAGGCCCGGCCCGGCGAGTGTCAGCTTCGCGTCATTGAGGGAGAAGTCATACCCAAGGGCGCGCCAGGCCAGGGTGACCGCGCCCCAATCGAAGCGGTACCCCAGACCCAGGAAGGCCTGCCAGATCCAGTTCGAGGTGCCAGCCCCGATGTCTGCATAATAGGGCATGAACCAATGGACGCCCGCGAATCAGACTTGGCTGCGGGCGCCGATGATCCCATCCCACACCTGTTGGTCCATGGATGCCTGGCGATTGCGCTGGTAGCGCCCCTGCGCGTCCTGCAGAGACAGGGTGAGGTCGCTGCTGAGGTCGAGGAAACGCGCCCCCGCTACCAGGTCGAGGCCCCAACGGCTATTGTCGACCACCGCGTAGCCGCCGCCAAGGGTGACGATAGTGGTGCTCATGTCGGTCGTGGCATTGAGGGCGATTTGCCCGGACAGGTTGCCGCGCGGGCAGGTGACGCGGCGCACCCTCGTGGTCTGGCTGCCAAAATCCGTGTACATGAGGCCGCCATAGATCAGCTAGGGACCCTTGCGTGCCTCGGCCATCAGCATCAGGGCCAGCTGCAGGTTGCTCAGGTAGCTGTCCGGGCGGATCGTGCCGCTGACCTCGACCGGGCGTGCCGTGCGACCGCCGGATCCTGGCAGTCCGCTGACCACGGTATCGACGCGGCCCGATATCGCCGGAAACCAGAGATAGGGCACCAGGTTGAAATGCCAGCCGCCAGGGCCGCGTGCGCGAACGCCGCCCCGGCCAGTAACCTCAGGGCCGCGAGCGCCGGGGCGCGCCGGGAGTGTGTCAGGCTCTTGTTCATCATCTGTCGACAGCCTCTCTCGGGTCGGGTCGACCGGGTGAGGACCGGGCGCCGAGGATCCGTCCCCGACACCTTAGACCGCGCGGTCCCATTCCCAACGGCTTGTTTGAAGGGTCCACCAAAGGTTCGGGCATTCCTGGTGACCGGCCGGGTCTGACCGGCGCAGTCGCTCGGGTTACTAAGCGGTGAGATCGGTGGATGCAACCCAGCCTTCGTAGCCGCCTAAACTATCCTAAAATCATCGCATTACCGGTTGACATTTCGCGACATTTTGCGGCGCGTCGGCGCGCGCGACCCCCGGGGTAACCTCGGGGGTTGCACCGCAGCTGGGATCAGCGATGCCGGTCCCTGGTGCGCCAGACGGCGGGGCAGGTCCCGGACCAGCGGCGAAAGGCGCGTGAGAAGGCCGATTCGTCGCTATAGCCAAGAGTGAGGGCCACCTCCAGCAGCGGCAGCGGGCTGTCGCGCAGCAACTGGCGAGCGATCTCATAGCGGGTTTCGTCGAGCAGTGCCTTGAAGCTGGTGGCCTGGCCTCGCAGACAGCGGTTGAGGGTGCGCGGGTGCATGGCGAAGCGCCGCGCCACCGCCGGGAGCGAGGTCCCCTGAAGACCGGCGCCGCCGACCACCAGCCGGTGCAGGACACGCCGAAGGCTTGCGGCAAGGAAGGTCGGCACCACCCGCCCCGTCCAGGGCCTCGGCTTCGCGCAGTGCCCGTTGGTCGACCTGGGCGTCGGCGCCTGCCAGGCGCCGACGCAGCCAGGACGCATCGAAGACGACGGCCGCGTGTTCGGTGCCGAACTGCAGACGGGCGCGAAAATGCTCCCGGTAAGGCCGCAGGTCCGCCGGCGGTGGACGGTGAAAACAGACCTCGCGGGCCGCCCAGGCGCTGCCCCCGATCTCCTTCAATATGTTGTAGACGATCGCGACAGCACCATCATAGTTCTGAGCGGTCGCAGGTACTTCCGGCAGATGGATGACATACCCGAGCATGGCCGTGACGCCGCGCTCCCAGAGCATCGGCACGGCGCCCAGGTCGTGCAGGTGCAGGTAGCGGATCATAGTGCCGAGCCCGCTGCCCAAGGTGGAGGCGTTGCGGGCCAGGAGTGCGACTTTTCCCAGGGCGCTCAGGCCCGCTTGTCGGCCGATCAGCAGTCCCAGATGGAGGCAGGCGGCATGTTCCGTGCAGTGGTCGAACAGGCAACCCAGGTCCCGAAAGGAAATGGTGTTTTCGGCGTCGTCGAACAGCCGCGGGTCGATGCCGGCCGCGGTGATGATGGGCTCCGGGGCGAGCCTCATTCCCGTCAGCAGGTCCGGCAGCATGAGCAAGGGGGCCATCCGCAGGGACCCCCTCTTCAACCAGTGCAGGACCGCTCGGCAGGGGACCAGCGGGGCGCTCCGGCTTCAGGGTTTGCCCCTGGTATTGTGTCGCCGCGCGCACGACGAGCCATGGTCGGCCCCGCCGTTGGCGCCAGGGCGCGGGGCTCGACCTGGTGCACCCCGAGCGGAAAACGGGGGGATGCCCTGCGTGCGCGAAAGCCCATAAAAAGTCATGGTATGGGTCTCGCTGAAGTGACATTTGACCACCCGAAAAGGTGGCATGGAAGGCGATTTTCCAAGAGGCTTGTGGCACACTTGGGCGTTGTTTATCCGGCCGCTCCGGCCGCGTTACCCATCCTATTACCTGACCAAGAGGCGATATCCATGCGCGTGATCCTGCTCGGCGGCCCCGGGGCCGGCAAAGGTACCCAAGCCGGCTTCATCAAGGAGCACTTCAGCATCCCTCAAATCTCCACCGGCGACATGCTGCGCGCCCACGTAAAGCAGGGCACCGAGCTTGGGAAGGCGGCGAAGAAGATCATGGATGAGGGCGGGCTGGTCTCCGATGACATCATCCTGGGGATGGTGAAGGCGCGCATCACCGAGCCCGATTGCAAGGCCGGCTATCTCTTCGATGGCTTCCCGCGCACCCTGCCGCAGGCTGATGCCCTGAAGGCGGCAGGCGTCTTCGTGGACGCGGTGGTCGAGATCGATGTCCCGGACGCGGAGATCATCCGCCGCATGTCCGGCCGCTGGGGTCACCCGGCCTCGGGCCGCACCTACCATGTGGTCTTCAATCCGCCCAAGACCGCGGGGCGCGACGACGAGACCGGCGAGCCTCTGACCCAGCGTGAGGACGACAAGGAAGAGACCGTCAAGGCCCGACTCAAGGTCTATCACGATCAGACCGAGCCCCTGATCCACTACTATTTCTCCTGGGCCGAGCAGGGCGGTGAGGGGGCGCCCAAGTACATCAAGATCCACGGCATCGGTGCCATCGATGCGATTCGTGCCAAGATCATCGGCCAGCTCGAGTCACTCTGAGCCGACCGGCAGCGGCGTCCGAAAAACCGGGCAAAAGCCCGGTTTTTAGTTGGGCGATGTCGTACAAAGCACTGAATTCCAGTGAAATTATCTAAGAAACGGCGGTCTGGGGGGGATTCTGTTACCATCCCTCAAACAGTTATTACAGGTGACTCTCATGGCAGTGGTGGAACTCGATAAGGCCGGCTTCGAGGCCGCGATTCGGGACAATGACTTCGTGATCGTGGACTTTTGGGCCCCCTGGTGTGGTCCCTGCCGCTCCTTCGCGCCGGTCTACGACAAGGTTTCCGCCGACTTCGCTGAGGTCATCTTTGCCAAGGTTAATACCGAAGACGAGCAGGAAATCGCCACTTACTTCCAGATCCGATCCATCCCCACCCTGATGATCTTTCGCGAACAGATCGTCATCTATGCCCAGGCGGGAGCAATGCCGGAGGCGCGCTTTCGGGACCTCGTCAGCAATGCCCAGAGCCTCGATATGGCAGAAGAAAAGCGCAAGGTCGCGGCCCGGCAGGCGGCTGATGGAAACGACGGCGCGCTACCGTCCGGCCACGGCTGAAGGCACCGCTGAGGGCACCGGGCGTGCCTCACGCCAGGACCCCAATGACCGACCGCGACTGCTGCCCGTTGCGTGCCGACCCGCCGCGGGAGCGCTGGTTTGCGAGCCATCGCTCTAACCATGCGGGCGCACTGGCCGCCGCACGTTAGCGATGCCGATCGCCGACTGTTTCCCCCGGTATCACTGGGACCTGATCGGTCTCGGATCCGAGCGTCCCACGGTGGGCGACCTGATGACCCTGTGCGAGGAGAATTTTACCTTCCTGTGCCGACTCGCCCCGCATCTGAAGCAGCAGCGCGGGGTTGCGGTCTCCCGGCGCAAGGGCAGCGTCGATCTGTTCCTGCAGGTCGAGAAGCATTCCCGCTAGACCAGCCTGATCAGGCTCACCTCCTTCTTTTCAGACAGCGACTGCGATAGCGAGCGGGGTCCGGGTATCGGCATTGACTGCGGTGGGGGGCTGACCGGGCCGCGGCCCAACCCCGATGTCCGTCTGCGGATCTATCATGACACTCGCCAGGTGGAGGTGCTCGACCTGCGCCAGACCGCTCTGACCCTCTATGCGGACTATCAACGCCCAGCCCTAGAGGCCAAGTGGCTGGTTAATCTGTTTCTCGGCAAGTGGTTGACCTTTTGTCTGCGCCAGGGGCACCGCTTCGGTCCCGATGGCATCGCGGTGCCGCTGCCGCAGGGTGGCGACCTGATCGGCACTCTGACCTGAGCCAGGCCGCGCCGGTGTGCGTCGTCGCGGCGGATGATTTACGTTTTGTTATTGTTCGAGAATGGAGGCGGGACCGCCCCAACGCTGGTGTGATTCCGCCGGCGCGGGGATGCAGCCTTAATAGGTTCGTCATGTAAATCAATTGTATAAACGCAAAAATCCAGGTCAAGTCCGCGCGCGGAAGCGTCCTGCTGCTCTCCGCGGATGGCGCGCTGGTCGAGGCCATGGAGCCGCATTTCGCCGGATTCTGGCTGGTTTTGGAGACCTTCGACACGCCCGCGCAACTGAGCGGCCGGGTCCTGGCCCAGGGCGTCGTCGTCGGAGGAAGGCCCCCGTCCTTGCTTGTGCTGGTCGACCTGCAGGCCTTCCCCCACGCCGAAGCCTTTGCGATTCTTAGCGCCGGCGAGGCAGAGTATCCGCTCCTGGTCTGCCTGGGTCAGACCGAGAACCTCCGGCACGCCTGGCGTCGCTGCGGGTGGGTGCGGCGGCTTGGCTCCCGCGCGACCTGAGCGCGGCGCAACTGGCGGCGCCGTCGGCGGGCCCTGGTTGGACCCGCCGACGGCGCCCCACAACAGGTCTTGGTGGTCGACGATCAGCCGGTGTCGGCCCTCTTTGCCGTGCGGGTCCTAGAGCAGGCCGGGATGGTCACGGAGCAGGTTATCGACCCACTCGCGGTCCTGCGCGCCATGGACCGCTTCTCGCCGGACCTGGTGCTGATGGACCTGTACATGCCTGTGGCCAGCGGGATCGAGTTGACCGCGGTCATCCGGGAACAAGAGCGCTACGCCGACTTGCCGATCCTGTTCCTATCCGTGGAACTGGATCCGGTGCGGCAGTTGGATGCCTTGCGCATCGGCGACGACGACTTCCTGGCCAAGCCGATGCCACCGCAACGCCTGGTCGCGTACGTGCGTCAACGCCTCGCGCGAGCGCGCCATCAGGCACAGGTCCGCAAGGCGGCGGCGATAGCGTCGAGCGGGGCGACGGGTTTGGTCGACCGGGAACGCCTGCTGGTGCGCCTCGATCAGCTGGTCCACGCACGCGCGCTCGACTGGGGCCTGATCTATCTCGAGCAGGCGAGAGATGCCGAGGCCCTGTACCGGCTGGCCGCGGCGGCAAGCGCGCGGGCTGGGTCGGCAAGTACGGGGTGGTCGTGCTCGTGCGCCGTGAGTCTCTTCAGCGCCTTTGCCGAGGCCTTTGGACAGAGCCTCCGGGCGGACCTGCAGGCGGATGTCGCTGCCACGGTGCCGGCCTTCGAGGTCAGCTGGTGTGCGGTCCCCGCCGGTGGCGGCGAATCGGTAACCCTGGTCTCCCGGGCACGCAAGGCCGCTCGCATCAGTCTGCTCCACCGCGAAGGCCAGGCAGAGGACTACCAGCGGCCAAGCGCCGGGCCGCGCACCGTCGCGGCGCCCCACCCTGTGCTGGAGGCGATCACGGCCGGCCAGTTTCAACTCCTGTTCCAACCCATGGTGCCGCTGCGCGAGACGGCGGCGCCGTGCTACGAGGCGACTCTGTGTCTGGCGATGCCTGACGGCGAACTGCTGGCCCCGGGTACCTTCGTGGCGGTTGGCCTTGATCACAAATCCGCCCAAGGCCGGCCAGCCCATGTGGGTTTTCGCGCGCAAGAAAATGTTTTTCAAGGGAGTTGCGACGCCGGGACTGAATAAGGTGGGCCGAATTATGATCAAGGCCCAACAGGTGATCCTGGGGATACGCCTCTGTCTCAATGGCGTAACGGAGGTGGAGTCCAGCCTGCGGATGCTCGAGCGCTTGCCGGTGTCCTTTGTGCGGTTCGCGCGCGAGGCCGGCTGCCGGCCGAGCGCCTGCGCGCCCTGGTGCATCGTGCCCACGCCCGCCGCGCCCGGGTGAGGCAGACCACCCTGCTGATAGCGCCGAAAATAATGGTCGCGCACGGTATTGGAGTCGATCAGCAGGACTTCGGCAACCTGCTCTGCCGAACAGCCGCCCGCCAGCGACACGACCGCCTTGATGCGGTCGGCTGCGCGCTGGTCGCGCGTACGCCGGTGAGCGGCACACAGCTCGGCGAGTTATTCGGTGGAGAGGATCTAGTCGAGCATAGGGACGATAGTATATCGACGTCGGCCTGTTACGCTAGGGTCTTAAGCGAAAATCTCAGATGAGACGTGTATACAATGGCGACTTGCGCTCCTTGCTGACGGAGAACTTTGAAATAATTGGTCGGTGAGGAAACCGAAAATTTGGCATTAGCTAAGTATACATCGCACCCATGACCGTCATGCCCGGGTGATCGTCACTGGCGTCGCGAGCCCCAAGGCCATAGCCCCTTGCACCGCGCCGGGGTCGACTTGATCCAGGGACCCTAGCAGCCTGTCGGACTTCGGGGCACCATCGGGGCGGCGGGTCCGATACACTGTCAGAATCAACCCCGATGGCCGCCCGATGGCCGGAGTGCTACTGCCGATGCGCCGCTTCC
>JADNEJ010000169.1 GCA_016292295.1 Candidatus Thiodictyon intracellulare | reverse complement strand
TTACGTCTGCAGTCAGGGGAACACCGCGGAAAACTGCGTTTCTAGCCGAAAACCGGCTCTTTTTTGCAATAAAAGCCCGTCCAATGGCCTCAGGCTGTGGCGCCAGTCACTAAGCCTGACAGGCTGCTAGACGCAGTTCTATCGCTTCAGCGTGCAGCGGTTGTAGCCCATTGCGGGCTGCATCCTCAGGTATGTGAGCAGTGTACAGCCGCCGGCGAGGCCGCTTCCAGGTCTCGCACACCCCTCTGCCCCACCACGCGACTGGCCAGTTGGCGAAGGCGCTGCACCATGGCAGCCAGGCCGTTGCGCCGCCCCAAGCTCAGGTGTTCATCGAGCCCGATCTGGCCGAAAAAGGCCTGGGCATTGAAGGCCAGGATGGTTGTGGCGCTCTGTCCGGAGAACAATTGCTGCAAGAGGGCGATCAGTCCGCGGACGATGGCGGCGTCACTGTCGGCCAGAAACTCAAGGATGTCGGTGGAGTCGGAACGGACTCGGGCGTCCAGGTGCACGAGGCTTTGGCACCCGGAGACGAAGTTGGCCGGGGTCTTAAGTGTCTCGGGCATGACGGGCAGGCGCGCCCCCAAGCCCATAAGGTGCTGATAGCGCATCGACCAGTCGGGCAGTAGTTCAAAGACTTCCCTGATCAGTTCCGCCGCCGCCGCGGGCGACTCGGCCTCGGCCCCCGGGTAGAGGATCTCCGGCGCGCCTGTTGGCCTACCCGCGGCCGGCGCGGGCACGGCGCCGACACTGACCCGCTGACCCCGGCCCGCATCGATAATCGCGGCGAGTTCCGCGGCCAGGCAATCGACCTCGGCGATCGTGTTGTAGACGCCGAAAGAGGCGCGGGCCGTTGAGGCCAGGCCCAGACGGTCCATGAGCGGCTGGCAGCAGTGATGGCCGGTGCGGATACAAATTCCCTTGAAATCCAGGGCGACGCCGATATCGAGCGTGCCCATGGGCGGGTCGGTTACGACCCAGGACAAGACGCCGGCCTTGTTGCGCGCGGTGCCCTTGATCTCTATCCCGGGGATGGCGGACAGCCGCTGCGTGGCATGACGCAGCAACAACGCCTCGTGGGTTGCGGCGGCCTCCAGGCCCGCGGCGCAGAGCCAGTCGATCGCCGCCGCCAGGCCCACGGCACCGGCGATATGAGGGGTGCCCGCCTCGAACTTGTTGGGCAGTTCGGCGTAGGTCGTGTGCGCGAAGGTGACGCGCTCGATCATGTCGCCGCCGCCCTGGTAGGGGGGCATCGCCTCCAGCAGTCGCCGCTTGCCGTAGAGCACCCCGATTCCGGTGGGCCCGTACAGTTTGTGCCCGGAGAAGGCGTAGAAATCGGCATCCAGGGCCTGCACGTCGGTGCGTCCGTGGGCGACCCACTGGGCGCCGTCGATGAGCACCAGTGCGCCCGCCGCATGAGCGGCACTGATGATCTCCTGCACCGGATTGACAGTACCCAGCGCATTGGAGACCTGGGTCACCGCGACCAGGCGGGTGCGCGGGGAGAGCAGTTGCCGATAGACGTCCAATCGCAGCTCGCCGGCATCGTCGATGGGGATGACCCTGATCCGCGCCTCGCTCGCCTGCGCCGCCATCTGCCAGGGCACGATGTTGGAGTGGTGCTCCAGTTCCGAGAGGATGATCTCGTCGCCGGGGCGCAGATTGGCCTTGCCCCAGGACGCGGCGACCAGATTGATGGACTCGGTGGTCCCGCGCGTGAAGATGCACTCGGCGGGCTCGGCCGCGTTGATGAAACGAGCCACGCAGGCGCGAGCCTCCTCGTGCAGGCGGGTGGCGGTGATGGAGAGCTGATAGGCACCACGGTGGATATTGGCGTGCTGGCGCAGATAGTAATCGGCGACGGCATCGACCACCCGGTCGGGCTTCTGCGCGCTGGCGGCGTTGTCCAGGTATACCAGCGGCTGACCGTGGACACAGGTGCGCAGGATCGGAAACTGGACACGGATGGCCGCGGCATCGAGTGCCGGGCGCTGTACAACATCAAGGGGTGACGAAGCTGTCATGGCGGATGGCTCTGGGCCTGATATGGGGCTGAGCCCCGACTGAGGACACGACTAGGTTAAGTGCCTAAGTGGGGCCGGGCCTGCGCCGGCTTCAAGCGCATAGAACCTGGACCTGGACTATGACGTTGGACCAGGGGCGCGGCAACGCGCTGTCAACCGGTTGAGGCCACGACCGAAATCAGTGTGGTGCCCGCACGGCCGGGGCTTTATACTGTAGACGGATGCTGCATGTTAGCCGCACGTCGCGGGTCCCGGGATCGGACCAACCACACCTTCTCACCTGCGTGAGTGCCGCATGACCGCCCTGCGAAACCTCTCCGACAGCACCCTCGCTGAAGTCTCGCTGAAGTCCTCGCCGCCCTGCGCCGGGAGGCCCAGGAGGCGACCGACATCCGGCGCGTGGTGCAGGACCTCCAGGTCCACCAGATCGAGCTGGAATTCCAGAACCGGGAACTGCGCTTTGCCCAGCAGACCTTGGAGGAATCCCGGAACCGCTATGTGGACCTCTACGACTTCGCCCCGGTCGCCTACGCCACCATCGACCGCCAGGGCTTGGTCACCTAGATGAACCTGACCGCCGCCCGCTTGCTGGACGTCGAGCGGGGGAGCACCGCAGACCTGTTCCTGGGCACGCGGCTCGGCCCCGGGAGCGCGCAGCCCCTGCTCGCCACGCTGGCGCTGCAGACCGGGCTTGAGGAATCGCTCGACGTGGCATTGGTGTCGGCCCATGAGCGGCGGGGCGCGCTCCGGCTGTTGATCTAACGCGAGCGGCAAGGCCCCGGCGTGGATGGCCCGGCCGCCTGCCGGGTGGTCTTGCTAGATATCACCGATTACCAGTGGCTTACCGAGCAACTCCGGGAACGGGAACGCGACCTGGTGCAACTGGCCCACCACGATCCACTCACCGGGCTGCCCAACCGGCTCCTGTTCGCCGACCGCCTGGGCCAGGCCCATCGGGAGCAACGCAAAGTGGCCCTGCTGTTCCTGGATCTGGACGGCTTCAAGGCCATCAACGACAGCCTGGGGCACCTGGCCGGGGATCGGGTGCTGCAGGAATCGGCGCGGCGCCTGCGTGGCTAGGTACGCGAGGGCGACACGGTTGCTCGCTTCGGGGGCGATGAGTTCACCCTGGTCCTGGACCCCGTGGAACGCGGCCGCGACGCCGCCCTGTTGGCCGAAAAACTGGCCCAGGCGTTCAAAGAGCCCATCGAGTTGGACAGCCTGCCATTCTATGTGACCTTGAGCATCGGCAGCAACCTCTACCCCGCGGACGGCACCGACGTCGCCACCCTGGTACGCAACACCGATGCCGCCATGTGCCAGGCCAAAGAGCAGGGCCGCGACTGCTTCCATTTCTACACCGAGGACATGACGGCCCGCGCCTTGTCTCAGGTGTCCCTGGAGTTCCTGGAGACGGCGTTGCGCGAGGCCCTCAGCCGGGACCAGTTCGTACTCTACTACCAGCCCCAGCACGATCTGACCACCGGCCGCATCATCGGCGTCGAGTCCCTGATCCGCTGGCACCACCCCACGTTGGGACTGGTCGGTCCCTAGTGGTTCATCCCGCTCGCCGAGTCCAGCGGGCTCATCATCCCCATCGGTGCATGGGTCGTACGCACCGCCGCCGGCCAACTGCGGGCCTGGTGGGAACAGGGGCTGCTGGCGGACATGACCCTGTGGGTCAACCTGTCCGACCGCGAGATCCGCACCGCGACCCTGGCCAAAGGCATCGTCGCCACCGCCGCGGAGAGCGGCCTCGAACCCAGCGCCCTGGCGGTCGAGATCACCGACATCAGGGCCGTCGAGGAATCCGAATCGGCAGCCGAGAACATCCGGCGCCTGCTCGACCTGAGGATTGAGGTCGCCATCTACGACTTCGGCACCGGGCACTAGTCGCTCGCCTCGCTGAAACGGCTAGCGGTGCGCGGACTCAAGATCGACGGGTCATTCGCCGCCGGTATCCCGGGAGACGAGGACGGCGCCGCCATCGCGCGGGCCATCATCGTCCTGGGCCGGACGCTGGGGTTGCGGGTCGTCGCCGAAGGCATCGAGACCCACGCCCAGGCGGAGTCACTCAAGGCCGCGGGGTGCCGGATCGGCCAGGGCTACCTGCTCAGTCGGCCGCTGATAGCGGCCGAATTCGGGGCCTACTGTCAGCGCGGGTGAGCGATCACTCGCCCCGTGCCGGCACCGGCGGCAGCAGGTCGCTCAGGCGCTCCGGCTCCAACCCCAGGCGCGCCCGGTAAATCACCCGATAGGCCAGTACCCGCTCCACATAGCCGCGGGTCTCCGCGTAGGGGATGACGGCAATCCAGAGGTCCGCTGCGGTGCACCGAACGGGCTGCCAGAGCGCCACGCGCTGCGGCCCAGCGTTGTAGGCGGCCGTGGCTAGGGCCGCGTGGCCGAAGCGGTCGCGCAGTTGCGCCAGGTAGTTGGCCCCGAGTTTGATGTTGAGTTCCGGATCGAGGATGGCCGCGGGCGCGGGCACGTGCAGACCCAACTGCGCCGCCACCTGCCGCGCCGTAGCCGGCATGAGCTGCATGAGCCCCAGGGCCCCGGCGGCCGACGCAACACTCGCGTTGAAGACGCTCTCCTGGCGCATCACGCCGTAGACCCAGTCCGCCGGCAGCCCCGTCTGCCACGCCTGTTCTTCCACCAGATCTCGGTAACCGAGCGGAAAACGCAGCTGCAGGTCATCCCAGTCATCGGCGCGCTTCAGGGTGAAGATGGCCTGGTCGTACCAGCCCAGCCGCTCCGCCACCAGGGCCGCCGCCAGCAGGTCGGGCGGCGTCAGCCCCCGGGTCAGGGTACTCCACTCTCGGCGCATGTCCGCCTCCCGCCCAAGCCGGCGCAACGCCACGATGCGCGCCAGCGCAGGCGCCTCATTGAGGCGGCGCATGCGTTCGGGCTCTGCGGGGACCGGGCGGCTCTCCAGGTGATAGGGCAGTCCCAGCCGATCCGCGGCCAGGAAGCCCCAGAAACTGCGACTGCGGGCGGCCTGCGCGAAGGTCGCGCCGGCCGCGGTCTCATCGCCCAGGGCCGACTGGGCGCGCGCGAGCCAGTAGAGCCAGCGGTCGCGCTTTTCGGTCAGGTTCGGCATGCGCTGCACCCAGGCGGCGACGCGCGCCCACTCCCGCCGCTCGATGGCCGCGCGCAGCCTGTGTTCCTGCGCCTCCAGATTGTCGACCCGCGCGGCCATCAGGTCCCAGAGCGCGAGCCCCTGCGGGTCGGCGGCCGCGGTGAGTGCCCGGCCGAGCGCCGCCGCGGCCTCATCCAGGGCCGCCGGGTCCGCGGCCAGGGACGCGCGGCCGGACTTGAACACAGCGGCGGCACCGCGCGGGTTGGAGCGAGCGAGCCGGCCGATCCCGTCGGCGAGGATTGCCGCGGCCAGCGGGTGGCTGCCGGCCACCTGCCCAGTCCCCTGCGGGGCCTCCAGTACCAGGGCCGGGCGCGCCTGGACCGCCAGCCAGCGCTCCAGCCAGGGCCGCTCCGCGCTCGGGAGTCGGGTCCCCAACTGGCGCGCTAGCGCCGTCTCCCCCGCCGCCATGGCCAGGCGGATGCGGCGCCAGACGAGCGCCGTGTCGAGGCCGCCGCGCGCGCGCCAGGCGGCAAAGAGAGGCTCGCAGGCGGCCGGCTGGGGGCGAGGTACCAGCCACAGCGGCTCCAGCCGCGCCGCCGCGAGTGCTTGATCGGCCTGACCCGTCTCCACCAAGGCGCGCAGATACAGACAGCGCCGCTGCGCACTGTCGTCATCATCACGATAGACCCGAACCAGATCCGCCCAGCGCCTGGCCGCGGCCAGGCGTTTCACATAGGCGGCGCGCAGGCGCTCGGTCGGCGCCGTCGCGGGAAACTCGGCGAGAAAGCCCTCGATCGCCTCGTCCGGCGTCGCCGCCAAGTCGGCGTCCAACTGCGCAAAGCGCAGGTAAGGATAGAGTGGGTCCGCACGCAGACCCTCCAGCAGGGACGCAAAGGCCGTCCGGTCCCCCGCCTGCAAGGCCCGCTCAGCAGCGCGGAACCCCGCCAGATCGGCCTCCGGCTGGGGGGGCAGCACCAGAGCGCGGTCGGCCTGCGGCGCCGGGTCGGCGTCCTGCCCGCCCGTAACCGGCCCACCCGGCACCCTCAGGACCAGTGCCCACACGACCAACGCGACCAACGCCGCCGCGAATCCGGCGGCCAGAAAACGCAACATCAGCGGCTCTCCCATCCATCAGCCCCTCGGTGTGGGCCCGGCGCGGAGGCTCGCATCAGCACCGCGGCGCCCACATCTTACCGTGCAACGCTGCGGGGCGAGCATTGCGATGCACGGGTGTTGGGAGCGGGCTTCAAACCCGCCGCTGCGCTTTGCTCAATCGTCAACGTGCTATCGGGACCGATGCATCGCGGTACCGGCACCAGCGCCTCAACTAGATGAGAGGACCCCATGCACCTTGACATGTACCCTGATCTTAAGCGACTCACCGACCTGCTGCGCACGGCCGCGGCCATTGAGATCATGCCCCGCTTTCATCACGCCCAGAGCCGCTCCAAGGCCGACGGCAGCCTGGTGACCGAGACCGATGCGGCCGTTCAGACCCACCTCACGGCGGCCCTGGCCCGCGATCATCCTGGTATCCCTCTGCTTGGCGAGGAAATGACCGACGCGGAGCAGGCGCAATTGCTGCGGGCCGCCGAGCACTCGGTGTGGGTCCTGGACCCGCTGGACGGGACCGGCAACTATGCCGGCGGCTTCCCCGGTTTTGCCATCTCCCTGGCCCTGATCGAGGCCGGTCAGGTCGTCCAGGCGGCGGTCCTGGACCCGCTGCGCGACGAGTGCTTCTGCGCCATCCGCGGCGGCGGCGCCTGGTGCAACGGCGTGCCCATCGCGCCCTTCGCCCCGGGGCCGCTGCTGGGCGACTGCCTGGCGATGATCGACTTCAAGCGCCTGCCCGCGGCGCGTATCCCAGCCCTGTTCCGGCCCGGGGGCTTTCGTTCCCAACGCAACCTGGGGGCCTCGACCCTGGAGTGGTGCTGGCTGGCCGCCGGGCGTTTTCAACTCTACCTGCATGGCGGCCAGAAGCTGTGGGACCATGCCGCCGGGCACCTGATTGCCGTCGAGGCCGAGGCCAGTTCCCGGCTCTATCGCCCCTTCGGCAGCGAACCCGCGCCCGGGCTCGACCTGGAGCCCCGCTTCGCGGTCGCCGCGGCGACCCCGGATCTGTTCGAGCGTTGGCTCGCCTTCATCGACCTCCCCCTGGACACGCCCCTGGCATAGCAGCGAACCCCCAATGAACCAAGCCCCCGACGACCAGACCATGGCCCTGGCCAGCGGCATCGCTGCCTGCGAATCCAATCAGTTCTCGCGCGCCGTCGACCTGCTGTGCCCCCTCGGCGAGGCGCAGGCGCAGTATCGCGTCGCCATCATGGCCTAGAACGGGCTCAGCACATGCAGCCGAACCCGCTGCTCGCCTACCGCTACATGAGCGCCACCGCCGGGGTGGGCTCCACTTAGCACGGCCTGGGCTTCATGTACTTGGAGGGCAAATGCACCGCGTCGGACCCGCAACGCGCCGCCGCTTGATTCCGCAAAGCAAAGCCGCCGACCAGGGCCTGGCCGGCACCCGGAGCATCCTGGCCAGCTCCTACGAGGACGGCCGCGGCGTCCCCCAGGACCCCGCCGAGGCCGCCCGCTGGCGCGCCTTGGCCGGGTTCGATGAGCGTTGACCCCAGATCCAGGCTGACAGCCCGAGCACCTTGGACCTATAATGGCAAGACTGCTGCCGGGGTGGCGAAACTGGTAGACGCATCAGACTCAAAATCTGACGGGGGTGACCCCATGCCGGTTCGATTCCGGCCCTCGGTACCAACAAAAGACAAGGAGTTATGCGGCAACGCCTAACCCCTTTTTCGTTGTCCTTTGGCCCCTTGCGCTACTGGCTGTAGCGCGCCAAATGGTTTACAACGCGCGGTTCCCAGTCAGGCCGATCCAACCCGCTCCATCCGCTGCACCATGTTGGTCCCATTCTACGTGATCGTGACGACGGTCTCGGCGCCGGCGCCGCTGCGCACGGCCGGTGCCAATGAGGCACCCAACCACCGCGTTGACGATAGGCCGGACCAGGCGACGGTGTAGGCGCCGCCGTTGATGATCCGCACTACATAGCGCAGCTGCGCGTGTTGGTCGCGACGGCCCCGGTGGACTTCCGCCAAGGCATAGATGGTCTCGCCCGGCGGGTGCGCCAGGTGTTGGCGGACGAACCCATTAGGGGAGCGCTCTTCGTCTTCCGCAACCGCCGCGGCACTGCGCTCAAGCTCCTGGTCTACGACGGCCAGGGCTTCTGGCTGTGTCAGAAGC
>JADNEJ010000646.1 GCA_016292295.1 Candidatus Thiodictyon intracellulare | reverse complement strand
GAGCCTGTTCGTGCGCCTGGCTGATCCTCGTCAGCATACCGAGGCCATTACCAGTCGTCCGCTGCTGCATGCCCCCGCGCGCCTCACCCGTCATAGCGGCCAGACCCGCATCACCATGAGCCATCCGCATGCCGAAGTGGCCTGGATGGACAGCGCCTGCCGCGAAATCGCGCCCTTCTTCAAAACACTACGCCAAACTGCGGAGCAGTTGACGCCGCTGCAACGTTGGTACCGCGTGCTCTCCCACGCCCTGGTGAAATACCTCTACGGCCGCGAATTGCACCCGCTACCGGGTTTGCCTTCCTCAGCATAGCCGGAACTTCGCCTCATTGTGGAACAACGCCGTGATGCGCGCCATGAAGCGGCAGCGCGTACCCGTCCGCGGGCCAGGAACGGCTCGCGGCGGGCACCTACTGCTCCTTTTAGGCTCATAGATCCAGGGGCTGAGCCGATCGCACAGGTCTACCTCGCTATCGGCTACCTCGTAGGTCGTCCCCAGCGCTGATTGGCGCGCACCAGCCCCGCCACGATCTCGCTCGCCTCGGCTGCGTCCGGCACCACGCCCCGCCGCTCGGTCGCGCGGGACCCGACGAACCGCAGCCCCAGAAAATGCGCGGTCGGTCCGGTGATCCTGGCCACCAGCCACCAATCATCCCATGAACTGAATACCTACTCTCCCGACTACGTATACCGGACCGCGGCGGCCGTGTGCACTGCGTGCTTGTCCGCGGGCATCGTCCCGAATCGCCTAGCGTGGGAAAGGGCCCGCTAGACTGTGCGACAGTTTTGCACGGTCGCAGGGTCCGCAGTCAGTGTTGCCGCTTGTTGTGGTGTGTTTTGCTGAATGTCCTGTGAGTGTCCAACGGAAAAGAAATAAAAGAAATGGCAGAGGATTTCTCCCAAACTCTTGTTTTTATGGTGCGCCCTGCGCGACTCGAACGCGCGACCACCTGATTAAAAGTCAGATGCTCTACCGACTGAGCTAAGGGCGCGAAGCACGCTCAGTATAGACGCCTTGGACTTGCTTTTGAAGCCCGGTATTGGCCGCGCTCCGCAGGCCGGGCGCCGTCCCGAGTGCGGCATTGCCGGTCGTTCGCGTCTGGCTATTTGTGCTCTGTCCCAGGGCGCTCGGCTTCGAGCTTCTGCAGGCGGGTCTGGGCGAGTCGTGCCTCGGTGCTCCCCGGGTACTTGGCGATGAGCAGTCGATAGGCGGCGCGTGCCTGCTCCCTGGCATCCAGCTCGGACTGGATGTTGGCGATCTTCAGCATGGCCTCGGGGATCCGGGCACTGGTGGAGTTCAATTGGACCAGGCGGTCGAATTCAGTCAGTGCCGCCGGGTAGTTACGCTGGACATAGTAGGTATCGGCCAGCCAGTAGCGGGCCTGATCAGTGTACTGACCCTGCGGGAAGCGGCGCATCAGGTCGGTGAAGGCGGCGACGGCCTCCGGGTACTTGCGCTGCTTGAGCAGTTCAAAGGCGTCGCGGTAGGCGTCACGCTCGTTGCCGCCGGTGGTCTCCGGGCTGGGCAGGGACGGGATGCCGGCCGCGCCGGGGGAGGAGGGGGTAGTGGGGGCGGTGACCGGCGGTAGGGCTTCGCTGCCGACCGGGGGCTGGAGGTCCTTGCCGCTCAGGTCGAGGGCCACGTTGGGCCGGGGGGCTGGCGCCGTGTCCTCGGTGCCGACGCCGGGCGTGCCGGCGGCCGGGGTATCCAGGTCCTTGCCGGTGCCTAGGCGGGAGTCGATGTCGAGGTATTGATCGCGCAGTTGCCGCTGGAGTTTCTGGATCTCGAACTTCTGAGTCTCCGCCAGACCGCGTAATTCCTGCATTTCCTGCTGGAGTTGCTGCATCTTGAGCGTGATACCGGAGGCGCTTTGGTTGTCCATGATGCGTTCGATGCGCGCTACCCGGTCCTCCAGGAGCGGATCGGCCGCGGCGGCATCGACGATCAGGGTGGACGCCAGGAGGGCGGTGAGAAGCAGTGGGGCAGGACGGGCTTGGTTCATGCTGGGCTTCGTGTTTGAGGTGAGGTCGTCGTGGCGTTCATGTCCGCTCCCGGGCCCCATCCGCGACAGGTGCGCGTGAGGAGTTGAAGGTGCTGATCATGTAGGTTCAGCTACGTTCATTGGCAGACGAACGGCCTGGGCTGCGTTCGGCCGCGGTGCCTCAGTAGTGGATGATGACCCGCCGATTGAGCCGCCAGGCGGTCTCGCTGTGGCCGGGGTCCGCGGGCTTTTCCTCGCCGTAGCTCAAAGTTGCCAACTGGTCGGCAGTGATACCTTCGGCGAGCATGAGCTGCCGCACCGATTCGGCGCGCCGGTCGCCCAGGGCCAGGTTGTATTCGCGGGTGCCGCGCTCGTCGGTGTTGCCTTCGAGAGTGACACGCTGGCCCTTAGTCATGCCCAGGTAGGCCGAGTGGGTGCGGATCACGTCAAGATATTGTGGTCTGATCTCGGTGCTATCGTAGTCGAAGTAGATAGTGTGGTGGTAGAGCGGGCTGGCTGGGTCCTCCCAGGGGCCGCGGTAGGTGGGACGCGCGGGCTCGGTCCGCACCGGGCCAGCGACGCTCGGGGTGGCACTCAGGGGCGGCGGCAGACCGGTCCCGACTGTCTGGGGCTCGGGTTGCGGTTGGGTGCCCGCACAGCCTGCCAGAAGCAAGGTCAGCGCCAGCAGGGCGCCGGGCAGTGCGGTGCCGTCGCGCGGCGGCGCGCCGCGGGATCGGATCGGTGTCAATATCACGGAGGGCCTCTTCATTTCATCATCGGCGACCAGGCGGGCTCGCGCACCTCGCCCGCGTCCTGGGAGAGTCGCTGGCTCCCGCCGCCATCGACCGTGGCGGTCGCGAGCACGCCCCGCCCGTCTTGAATCGTCGCATAAATTACCATGCTGCCGTTCGGCGCGAAACTTGGGGACTCGTCTAACTCGCCTTGGCTCAAGACTTTGGTCAAACCGCGCTCCAGGTCCAGGACGGCGATGCGGAACTGGCCGTTGACCCGGCTCACCATGGTGACAGACTTGCCGTCCGGGGAATAGGAGGCACGGGCGTTGTAGTCGCCCTCGGCGCTGATGCGCTCGGCCAGCCCGCCGGTGGCGGCCATACGGTAGATCTGGGGGCTGCCGCCGCGATCCGATGTGAAGATCAGTTGGGTGCCGTCTGGGGACCAGGCGGGCTCGGTGTCGATGGCGAAGTGGTCGGTGACTTGTGTCAGTTCGTTGGTCTGGAGATTCAGCACATAGATGTTGGCGTTGCCGTCCTTCGACAGGGTCAGGGCAAGCCGCTGGCCATCCGGCGAAAAGGCCGGCGACCCGTTGATGCCAGGGTAGCTTGCGACCAGGTCGCGGCGGCCGCTTGCCAAATCCTGAATGTAGATGGCGGCGCGCCGGTTTTCGAAGGAGACGTAGGCCAGCCGATGCCCGTCGGGGGACCAGACGGGGGACATGATCGGGTCATTGGACGAGACGATGGTCTGGGGGTTGGTGCCGTCCGCGTCCGCCACCCGCAGCGTCACCGTCTGGCTGTTGCCGCGGCCGTTGGAGGTGATGTAGGCGATGCGCGTGGCGGCCACCCCGGGCTGACCTGTGAGCTTCTCAAAGACCTGGTCGGCGATGCGGTGGGCGGTGAGGCGCAGCCCGCCCGCGGTGGTACTAAGGTTCCCTGAGGCGATTTCCTTGCCCCCGAAGACATCGAAGAGGTTGTAGCTCACACGGTAGCCATTGCCCTCCTGTTCTACCATGCCGATTACCAGGCTGTTGATGTTGAGCAGGCTCCAGTCGCGCAGATCCACCTCGACCGCGCTGCTGGGCATGGCCATCATATCGCGCGTGGGCAGGGCGCGGAACTTGCGTGTGCGCACCAGGTCCGCACTGATGATCCCGGCTACGTCGTCCTTGGTGATCAGGCTCGTGGAGACCCCGAAGGGCACTATGGCGATGGGCTGGGCGGCCTCGACGCCGCCGGTGACCTCAATGGTGAGCCGTGCCTGGGCGGGGAGGCCCAGGACGCTCAGCGCCGCGCCGAAGAGGACGGCGATGAGTGTGGTTAATCTGCCGGTGGTCATGGGGCTGTGGTCTCCGGGCTGGATCAGCGCTGGTGCGGCGTGATGGTGGTCTATTGTGCCAGAATCAAAGACTGCCGCCGGCGGTTGGAAGCAAGGCAGGGATGTCCAGGATGCGTGGGCTCATCGCAGCGGCACCCCAGACGTGGACCGAGTCGCATTAGGGGGAGAAATCGAAATCAAACTCCCGGAATTGCTCGAAGGCGGGGCCGAACGGCACCGGGATCGGGGAGGCATTATAGACGGCCGCGATCACGGATTGATCAAACGCCGTGTTGCCGCTGCTGCGGACGACCCGCACCGAGTTCGGCACCACTTCTCCCCCCGGAATCACCCGCAGCGAGACCTTGGTCAGTCGATCGCCGGACTGGCCGGGCGGGGGCGTCCAAAACTGGCGGACGCGGTCCCTGACCACCGGGATGTAGCGGTCCACCTCACGTGCGATCTGGTCGGAGGATGACTGCGAGGCGGCGTCAGACTCACGGGTGCGCTGGGCCTGCGCCATCGCCAGGCGCTCGCGGTCTTCCTGCTCCAAGGCGCGCGCCTCCTCCTCGATGCGCTGCTGCGATTCCTCCTGCGCCAAGCGGCGTTCCTCCTCGGCGGCCATACGTTCGGCCTCCGTCTCGATTTGGCGCAGGCGCTGCTCCTGCGCACGGCGCTGCAAGGCCAACTCGGCTTGTTGTTGTCGTTGCGCCTCGGCCTCCAGGCGCGCCTGCTCTTGGCGGATGAGCTCGCGCTCAGAGTGCATCTGGCGCGCTGCCTCCTCGGCCTGCGCCTCGCGCTGTGCCGCGGCCTGGGCCTGATTTTGAGCCTCCGCCTCGAGTTTGCGCTGGGATTCGCGTAGTGTTGCCTGCGTGGCTGCCTGACGCGTTGCCTCGTCCGCCTGGCGCTTCGTCTGCGCGGCGGCAGCCGCCTCTGCGGCCCGGGTGGTCACAGCTGGGGCGGGCGGCGGCGGGGCCTTGGCCTCCTGGGGTTTCTTGTCAGCGGCACGCCGGGTCTGTTCGGCCTGGAAGCGGGAGACCATTTCCTCCATGGCACGGTCGTCCATAAGGGTCGCCTGCACCACCTTAGGCGTCTGACCGCCAAGCGTTGGATCCGCCAGAAAGCGGACGCTGACGAACAGCAGAAGCCCAAACAGCAGGTGCAGCAACAGGGACCAGTAGAGGGCTCGCCGATTTTCGTGCAGGACCTGCCACATGGTCAGGGTTCACGGCGGGCCGGCGGGGCAGTGATCAGGCCCACGTTGGGCGCCCCGGCCGCCTGCGCCACCACCATGGCGCGCACTACCCGGCCATAGTCGACATCGTTGTCCGCCCGGACCAGGACCGGCGTATCGGGCTTGTACTCCAGGACGGCGCGGATGCGTTCATAGAGCGTCTTATCGGTCGCCGGGAGGTGCTTGTCCTGTCCCGCATCGAGGTAGAAATCACCCATCCGGTCGACGGTGATGACCACCGATGCGACCGTGGGGCTGGGAATGCCGCCGGCGCGCGCCTGGGGCAGGTTGACCTTGACACCCTGGGTGATCAGGGGTGCGGTGACCATGAAGATCACCAGCAGCGCCAGCATCACGTCAATGTAGGGCACCACGTTGATGTCGGACATGGGACGGCGGCGACCATGGCGGCGCGAGCGCTTGAGCATCGGTGTTGGGAGTCTCCGCGGGGTGGGCGCGTCAACCGCGGCCCTGGCGCTGCAACAGGGTGGAAAATTCCTCCATGAACTCCTCATAGCGGCTGTTGAGCCGCTCCACCTGGTTGGAGAAGCGGTTGAAGGCGATGACCGCCGGGATGGCGGCGAAAAGCCCGATGGCGGTGGCGACCAAGGCCTCGGAGATACCCGGGGCGACCAGCGCCAGAGTCGCCTGGTCGACATTACCCAGCGCGTGAAAGGCGTGCATGATGCCCCAGACGGTGCCGAACAGGCCCACATAGGGGCTAGTGGAGCCCACGGTGGCGAGGAAGGACAGGTTGACGTCCAGACGGTCCATCTCGCGGCTCAGGGCCACCCGCATCGAGCGCTCGGCACCTTGCAGCACCGCCATCATGTCGCTGCCCTCGATCTTGCGCAGGCGCACATAGTCCTTGAAACCGGCGCGGAAGATGGCCGCCAGGCCGAAGTTGCACTGATCGTCTACACTCAAATCCTTGTAGAGGATGCTCAGGTCCCCGCCGGACCAGAAGCGTGCCTCGAAGGCATTGGCCGCCTTGCGCGCGGTGCCAAGCACTCGGCCGCGGTCCAGGATTAGGGCCCAGGAGGTGACCGAGGCCAGCACCAATACCAACAGGACAAGCTGCACGACGAAGCTTGCGTGCAGGATCAGGTTGAGTAGGGAAAGGTCGGAGCTCATCGCGGTCTCTCAAGCCAGTGGGCGCGGCAATGGCGTCCCCGGCGTGGGGGCGCCGGCAGGGCGAGCGGACCGGAGAGTCAGGAGCTCCGGTAGCGCCAAGGCGCGGAGCTTAACCGGAAACTGCCGATCATGGGCGCAAGAAGATCGCCGGGGGCGCCGGGGACCCTGAGAGCCCTGACTACGCTGGGAGCGCTGCGCAGCAACGTGGGTCCTGCGAACGCCGAGCCCCAGACCGGCGCTGTTGCCGACGCACTGCGGTGCGGCGTCCTCAGGCCAAGTCCCGGCGCGTCAGCCGCCGGGACTTGGCGAGGGTGCGCCGGTGCAGGGGCCGCAGCACCAGGCGGCCGCTGCGCCACGGATTGAACTGACCCAGCCACAGGTCATAACCGGCGCGCTGGACCTCTATGGCAACCTCCAGTCCAGCCGCGACCTTTTCGCCCCACAGTCGCTGCCATTCCTGTTGGGCCGCTCGCTGGCTGGGGTCGGCGTTGGCGAACCAGTTGGTGCGGCTCATCATGTTATAGGCGGAGGTCATCCAGAGTTCGGACGCCACCCAACCCAGGCGCCAGGCTTCCCAGGGATTGCCCAGCGGGATCTTGGACGGTCGCAGCGTGGCATTCGTGTGCAGTGTGGCCATGATAATAGGAACCTCAATGTTGTCCTTGCTTACCTCTTCACTTAATTCTTAAGGTTAAGCGGTACGGAATCCACGGTCAATTCTCAATGCTCTATATTGTTTTCTCGACTCGTTCGCCCCCCGCCCCCTCAAAGAGGTCCCCAATAACTGGTCTTGGGCCCGCCGCCCGTACCGGGACCCGCAGTCCCAGGTGCAGATAGGCGGCTGGGGTCGCCATGCGTCCTCGGGGGGTGCGCATCAGGTATCCCTGTTGGATCAGGTAGGGCTCCAGGACGTCCTCAATGGTCCCACGCTCCTCGCCGATTGCCGCCGCCAGGCTCTCCACCCCCACCGGTCCGCCATCGAACATCTGGATCACCGCCGCCAACAGCCGCCGGTCCATGTGGTCGAACCCCAGCGCGTCCACCTTGAGCATCGCCAGCGCCTGATCCGCCACCGGCACCGTGATGCGCCCAACGGCTCGCACCTGGGCAAAGTCGCGCACGCGTCGCAGCAACCGGTTGGCGATGCGCGGGGTGCCACGGGCGCGCCGCGCAATCTCCGCAGCTCCCTCCGGGTCCGTGGGGATGGCCAGGATCTCCGCGGAGCGCCGCACGATGGTGGCAAGGTCCTGCGCCGAGTAATACTCCAGCCGTTGGACGATGCCGAAGCGGTCGCGCAACGGTGAGGTCAGGAGACCCGCCCGGGTGGTTGCCCCGACCAGGGTAAAGGGCGGCAGATCAAGCTTGATGGAGCGGGCCGCCGGGCCTTCGCCGATCATGATATCGAGTTGGAAGTCCTCCAGCGCCGGATACAGCACCTCCTCCACCACCGGGCTTAAGCGATGAATCTCGTCGACAAAGAGCACGTCGCCCGGCTCCAGGTTCGTCAGCAGCGCCGCGAGATCCCCCGGCTTCTCCAGCACCGGCCCCGAGGTCTGGCGCAGGTTGACCTGCATCTCATGAGCGATGATGTAGGCCAGCGTCGTTTTGCCGAGCCCCGGGGGACCGAAGATCAGTACATGGTCCAGGGCCTCCCGCCGGGCGCGGGCGGCGCCGATGAAGATCTCCATCTGCTCGCTGACGGCCGGCTGGCCCACATAGTCCTGGAGTCGACGCGGGCGGATCGCCCGATCAATGGCGCCGTCGTCCCCCGCGGCCAGGGGGCTGATGAGTCGGTCTGGGTTGCCGTGCATGGGGGTGCAAATTCCTCGTGGGAGCCGGGGCGTCCCGCCCCGGCGTCGAGTCGCTCGCGGCGGAGTCAGCGAGGCCCAAGACACCCCATGCTAGCAGCCTGTCGGACTTAGCGACCGGCGCCACCGCCTGAGGCCCTTGGACGG
>JADNEJ010000174.1 GCA_016292295.1 Candidatus Thiodictyon intracellulare | reverse complement strand
GCGACTTGCGCTCCTTGCTGACGGAGAACTTTGAAATAACCGGTCGGTGAGGAAAACGAAAATTTGGCATTAGCTGAGTATAGTATATTGGCGTCAGCCGGTTACGCCAGGGTCATGAGAGAAAATCTCAGATGAGGCGTGTATATTCACTCAAGGATCGAAGAGCCAGCTTACTTGGAGACATTCGGTCAAGAATGGCAACTGCCCGAGTGGGGTGACGGCGGCCTGCGGGTCCCACTCAACGTAGACCCTGCCACCGAACATATCCACGGGGACCGGGGCCGGGGCCGAAAAACAGCGCCAGCACCGTTGTTTCGGTTTCACACGCTGGGTGAAGGATAAGGTCGCTCATACGCACCTCCTTACGTATATATTTCAGCATGTGAAATCAGATCGCGCAAGGCCCAACTATTCTTTCTAAGTTAATCGCTATCCTGCCGGAAATCCTCGGGATCGGCCGCCAGTGGGATGCACGCGGCAGGTCAAGCGCGCATTGACCTTACTGCCGAGGACTTGTGCAAGTATGGGGTATCAGTGACCCGGTGCCTCGCCCTTGGATGTTTGCAGGTCGCTACAACGATCGCGTACCTCGTGACACCTTAATTTACATTGTAAAAAATGTGTAAATCGAACGTCAACCGACCGGCTCCACCCCCACCCCCAACCACAGGCACCCCTGCGCACTGGCCCGGTCGATTGCCGCCAGACGGGCGCTATGGGCGGCCTGGGCCGCCGCGTCAGCCGCCACCACCCGCAGCCGCGGTCGTAGCGGGTCCAGGCGCCCGCGTTGCGTCACGGTCTTGCGGTCCCCCGGCTCGAACTGCGGCTCCCCGCCCAGGTGCATGACCACCTGCCCGCCGGTCATGGCGAGATAGACGTCGGCCAGAATCTCGGCGTCGAGCAGGGCGCCATGCAGATCTCGGTGCGAGTTGTCCACGCTGTAGCGCTTGCACAGCGCGTCCAGGCTGTTGCGCTGGCCGGGATGTAGACGGCGCGCCAGCGCCAGGGTGTCGGTGACCGCGCACAGGGCATTGATCCGCGCTCCGCCGTCGCGCCAGCGCTTCAGTTCGCTATCGATAAAGCCGCAGTCGAAGGCGGCGTTGTGGATGATCAGTTCGGCCCCCGTCACATACTCCAGGAAGGCCGCGGCAATCTCGGCAAAGCGGGGCTTGTCGCGCAGAAACTCGTTGGTGATGCCGTGGATCTCCACCGCCTCTGCGTCGATCTCTCGATCCGGCTGAAGGTACTGGTGGAAATTATTGCGGGTCAGCCGGCGATCGATCAACTCGATACACCCGATTTCGATCAGGCGGTGGCCTTCCCGCGTGTCGAGTCCGGTGGTCTCGGTATCCAGGACGATCTGACGCATTAATGTGACCTTGGGTATTGTCCGTACATGAACGCAAATTCAGCGTTGGATCACTTGCGGTCCGACGCCCATCAGTAACGTTACTCAGCGCGAGCCTTGATCATAATTCCGCCCACCTTGTTCAGTCGTCACGGCGTCGTCGCTCCATTGTAGAACATGGTCTTGCGTGCGAAAATCCACATGGGCCGGCTGGCCTTGAGCGAATTTGTGATTAAGGCCCTCAGCGCGGGATGCCCTGGTTGGCCAGGCGGTCGGCGCGCTCGTTCTCGGCGTGGCCGGCATGGCCTTTGACCCAATGCCAACTGACTTGGTGGGGGGCCAGAGCACCGTCGAGTCGCTCCCAGAGGTCTCGGTTCTTGACCGGCTGACGCCCGGCGGTAAGCCAATCGTTGCGCTTCCAGTTGGTCATCCACTCGGTGATGCCGCGTTTGACATACTGCGAATCGGTGGTGACCCTGATGCAGGTAGGTCGTTTGAGGGACTCCATTGCGGCGATCACGGCCATTAGTTCCATGCGGTTATTGGTGGTCGCCGGTTCGCCCCCGCACAGTTCTTTCTCGATTGCACCGCAGCGCAGCAGGACCCCCCAGCCCCCGGGCCCGGGATTGCCCTTGCAGGCGCCATCGGTAAAGGCCAGGACCGACTCAGACATCGTGACCTCCGTGGGCGCAACGACTGCCCCGACCAGCCCCCGACAGACCATGACGGACGCTCGGCTCGATTGCCCCGCCGGCCAACAGCGCGTGGCGAGCACTCCACGAGGGCCGCAACGGGGTCAGAGTGGAGACGCGCTTCACGGCCTTGATCGCATAGACGCCGCCCAGTGCTGGCCACAATCTCCGCCCCAGCGCGTCGAACACCGCCAAGCGGCGCCCCTGGGCGCCGCGCACGGGCGGCCTGAACATGAGCTGTTTGCGCACTTCCACATCGAACCCCAAGAGTGACAACCAGTCTTCGACCTGGTAGGTGGTAAGAAAGCGCCCGCACCAGGGCACACGCCGACGGGACCGGTACAGCAACCGTAGAAGGCCCCAACTGCTGAGCGCATTGAACCCGAGAATGATCACCCGCCCCTCGGCGATCAACACCCGCTCCACCTCGCGTAACACCAGCCGCGGGTCCGCCGCGAAATCCAGGGTATGGGGCAGGAGTATCGCATCGACGGCGTCGGCGGCCAGCGGCAGCGCCTGCGGATACGCCACGACTTCCAGGCCGCGCGGTCCGCTCGCCAACTGACCGGGCACCAGCACCTGATGGCGGATGCGGCTGGCCGCCATAACCTCGGGGAAACAGGCGCCGACACCGATCTGTACCAAGTAGTAGCCGAAGCTGTCATGGAGCAGTTCCATGAGGCAGTCCCCTTCCCTGGCCGCCACCTCTCGGCCAAGGGGCGTGCGGTACCAGTGCTCGAGACTTGCGAAGGGAGAGCCTGGGCCTCTGCAACCGGTCATTCAATTGCCTCTAAACGAGCGCGGTGAAAACGTGAAAGTTCCGAAATCGCGCCGACTAGACTGGCTCCAGCGCCCCCGAACGTCAGGTGCGAACCGCGGCGCACCGGCGCTCGCACCTCTCCCGAGGCACCCCATGGTAGCCGGTAACGGGCGTCCTGTCCGCGTGTCCCCGGGGGTCATGTCCGGGTCTTAGGTCTGGTAATGACCGCCCGGTTTGCGTATCATACCCATAAAACTCGTGGGAAGTTATTTAAACCAAGTACTTATGCTTGGCTCCGGGGGTTCGATGAGATCTTTCACACGCATGGCGCGCCGCCAAGGTGCGCCTTTTTCCATTTTTCTTGCCGCGCTTGCCGTCTCCGGCTGCGCCACCAAAGAGGCCCGCTACACCGCCGGTGAGGACAACTACGGTAGTCTGGTCTCAGCCCGCGAATATGGTTACGTCCGTCCCGCCGGGGACGGGGCGCGCAGCACCCAGGGGCGCAGCCCTCAGGGGTCAGGCGCTGATCTGTGGACGCGCGTGCGCGCCGACATGAAGCTCAATCTGCACGCCAATGGGCGCATTGATGAGAAGGTCAGCACCTTCCGCCGCGATCCACAGTTCCTGTCTAAACTCTCGGAGCGGGCAAAACCCTATCTCCATGTGGTTATCGGCGAGATTGAACGTCGTGGGCTGCCGGCCGAACTGGCCCTGCTCCCCCACATCGAGAGCCGCTACAACCCAGCGGCCACCTCCCCGGTGGCGGCCGCCGGCATGTGGCAGTTCATGCCTTACACCGGCCGCGAGATGGGCCTGCGCCAGGACGCCTGGCAGGATGAGCGACGCGACGTCATGGCCTCTACCCGTGCGGCCATGGACTATCTGCAACAACTCCAGGGGCGCCTGGGCGGCAACTGGGAACTGGCCATGGCGGCCTACAACTGCGGCCCGGCCCGAGTCGAGTCCGCCCAGGCCGCCAACCGCGCGCGCGGCCTGCCCACCGACTTCTGGTCCCTGAACCTGCCGACCGAGACCAAGAACTACGTACCCCAAATCCTGGCGGCCGCGCGCATGGTGGCAGAGCCGGCCCAGAACGGGGTGCACCTGCCGCCGGTGCCGAGCGCACCCCAACTGGAGGTGGTGCGCACGGACCGGCCGGTGGACCTGGCGCGCGTCGCCGCGGCCAGCGGTATAGGGCTCGCGCAGCTGCAGACGCTCAATGCCGGGCTCAAACGCGGCCAGACTTCACCGCAGGGTCCGGGACAACTGGTGGTCCCGGCCGGGACGGGCACACGCGCCACCGCCGCGCTTCCCCAGTCCCACGTCATGGTGGCCACCTCACTGGCCGTCGCCAACCCCAGGGCGGTCGCCCAGGCGCTTAGCCAACCCGCCGTACTCGTGCCTAGGGCCAGGCCCGCGGCCGCCATCTATGTCGTCAAAGGCGGTGACACCCTGGCCTCCGTCGCCGGCGTCCGCAAGGTGGACCTGAATGAACTCGCCGCGGCGAACGCCATGCAGCCGCGTGAACCCCTGTTACCGGGGCAGAGCCTGCGCATTCCAAGCCCGGACAGCGCCAACCCGGGCGGCGGCATGACGGCCGCCAATCTGGTCAACCACCGCGTTCAAAAGGGCGACTCGCTCAACGGCATCGCCCGCCGCTACAACGTCAGTGTCGGCGACCTGATGCGCTGGAACCCCTTCGCGGCCAACGACCTGCGACATGGCGGGGTGATTCATATCTATCGGCATGGTCCCGAGTTCGCCTCTTTGTGACGGGTCATTAGACGGGGCCATCCGGCCCCCAACGGGGGAGGTCGCAACGGCCGCTCCGGGAGCGCGTGCGCACCGCCCGCGCCTGCACTCGGGGGGTAGCAGTGCAGACGCTGGGTGAGTAAACTAGAGAGTACTTTAACTTTCACTCGCAACCAGTTTGTCGACATGCGCAATTTCAGCCGTTTAATGCTCCTGCTTGGCGCCCTTGTCAGTCCACTTGCCGCCCAAGCCTTCTCCTTGCCCTGGTTGAACAAGCCCGCCCCGCGCCCGTCCGTCCCCGCAGCCTCGCCGGCCGCGTCCGAGCACACGGACGCACTGCCGCTCGCCGACCGGATCCTCGTCAAGAAATCGGCGCGACGCCTCTACCTGATGCGGGGCAACACCCCAGTGCGCACCTACAAGATCGCGCTGGGTTACCAGCCGACGGGCCACAAGCGCTATCAGGGTGATGGACGGACCCCTGAGGGGCACTACTTCGTCGTTGAGCGCAGCGACCGGAGCAAGTACCGCAAGGCCCTGCGCATCTCTTATCCGAGCACGACCGATCGCCTGCGGGCTCGGGTGCAAGGCAACGACCCGGGCGGCCTGATCATGATCCACGGCACCCCCACGGAGGGCAGGGAGAAGCGCTCCGGCGATTGGACCTTCGGGTGCATTGCCGTCACCAATATGGAGATCGACGAGATCTGGTCACTCACGACCCAAGGTACCCCAGTCGAGATCCTGCCCTGACCGCGCCCGTCGCAATGGTGCCCTTGCGGTTCCATTGCCCGGTGGCTTGCGCACATCGATGGTGTGCTCGCGTCATCCGCGGGATGATCCGACGGACACTGTTGCGTTTGTGATGCTCTACTGCCGCTCGCACTACTTCGTCGATCAGCGCAGCGACCGGAGCAAGTACCGCAAAGCCTTGCGCATTTCCTATCCAAGCACGACCGATCGCCTGCGGGCCCGGGTTCAAGGCAACGACCCGGGCGGCCTAATCATGATCCACGGCACCCCCACGGAGGGCAGGGAGAAGCGCTCCGGCGATTGGACCTTCGGGTGCATTGCCGTCACCAATATGGAGATCGACGAGATCTGGTCACTCACGACCCAAGGTCCCCCCGGTCGAGATCCTGCCCTCACCGCGCCCGCCGCAATGGTGCCCCTGCGGTTCCATTGCCCGGTGGCTTGCGCAGGCCTTGATCACAAATCTGCCCAAGGTTGGCCGACCCATGTGGGTTTTCGCGCGGAAGACCATGTTCTGCATGGGAGCGGCGACGCCGGGACTGAACAAGGTGGGCGGAATTATGATCAAGGCCGCTTGCGCACATCGATGGTGCGCTCGCGTCGTCCGCGGGATGATCTGACGGACACTGTTGAGTTTGTGACGCCCTACTGCCGCTCGCGATCCCGCTCTGCTATGGTTTGACTATCCGCATCCCGGACCTGGCAGGCTGCCGCCGGAGCGAAATGCACGACCGTAACGACAGCGCACAGACTACCGAGCCCAGGGTCCTGTACCTCGGTATCGACCCCGATCTACCCAAGCGTATCGCTCCCCTGCTCGCGGAACAGAGAGTCGATCTGCGCACCGACGACGACCATGCCGAGGCCTCCCGCCGCAAGGTCCATATACCTGGCGCTGATCCTAGAGACCGCACTGCTCGCACCCGGTCAGGCCCTGCGGGCCTGGATCGATGCCCTTGAGCGGGATGGTGTCACGGCGCGGCATCTGTTGGTAATCACCCACACCAAGGAGACCAGCCTGCGTCTGCAAACCCTGCGGATCAATGCGGCGTCCTGCCTGATGGCCCCGGTGTTGACCGATGACCTGGTGGCGACCTTGCTCTGCGCCTGCGGGGCTCAGCCCAAGACGGCCCGCCGGGTGCTGGTGATCGATGACGACGCCACCCAGACGCTCCTGGCCGAGTGGTTCCTGAGCGCCGCCGGCTTCCAAGTGCGCGTACTCACAGATCCACTGGGGCACTGGAGGTGCTGGCGGTCTTCGAACCCGACTTGATCCTGATGGGCCTCAATATGCCGAGAGCCGACGGAGCGGAATTGGCGACCATCATCCGCGAGCAGCCTTGCGGGCGGTGCCGATCCTCTTTCTCTCCGCTGAACGCGACCCTGAGCGACCTCGGCCTCCTAACCAAGACCGTGACGCAGCGCATCGACGCCGCCGCGGCCCGGCGCCGCCACTCGGACTTGGCCGACCAGCGCGACCCCGCCACCGGGCTGGCGACCCGGCGCCATTTCCTCATGGTGCTGGAGCAGGCAGTTGCGCAGCCCCCGTCGCCCACCCAGGCAGTGCGCTCCTCCTGGTGGCCCTCGACGGCACCGCCGAACTCGCGCAACGCCTGGGCCCGGGGGGCTCAACCTGCTGCGGCAAGCCCTCGGTCGGCACCTGCATGAGCAGTTGGAGTCGACCGATCTGGCCGCCTGCCTGGACGACCACTATCACGCCCTGTTGCTGCGGTACCCAGGGCCGGACACCCTGTTGGAGGCCGTTGCGGAACTGCGCGAGGGGATTGCCGCCGCGCCGCTCGCCCTCGCCGGACAATCCATCGGGGTCCGCCTGAGGGCCTTGATCATAATTCCGCTCACCTTGTTCAGTCCCGGTGTCGCCGCTCCCTTGCAGAACATGGTCTTGCGCGCGCAAACCCACATGGGCCGGCCGAGCTTGGGCGGATTTGTGATCAAGGCCCCGTCTGAGCATCGGACTGGGCCTCTTGCGCACCAGCCGGGGGACGCACTGACTCTCATCTCCTTAGCGCAGATGGCCTGTGCCCAGGCCCAGCAGTCCGGCGGTGATCGTCTCGTGATCTATCAACCGAGCGCTCCGGGGCCGGAGGATGTCTTCCATGAACAGCGCATCGACCGGCTGATTGCGCAGGCCCTGACCGAAGCCACTCCGGGCCATGGCTTCCGGCTCTTTTACCAACCGCTGGCGGTCGTGAGTCCACAGGGCCGACACTGCCTGCAGGTCCTGTTGCGCTTGGCCGAAGAGGACGGGGCCTTGATCCCATCCTGGGCTTCCTGCCGATCGCGGAGCGTTGCGGGCGCGCCGTCGCGATCGACCGCTGGGTGATGATGCACTCCCTTGCGGTCCTCGCCGAGCAGCTACACTCACAGCTCGTGCTCGAATTGCTCATCCTCCAGCACCTGGAGACCCTGGTCAGCCCGGGCTGGATGCTGTGGCTGCGCGACCAATTGAGCGCCCAGGGTCTGACTCCCGCGGCTGCCATCCTGGGGCTCACGGTCCCCGATCTACTCGAACACTGGGATCTCGCCGTGCTCCTGACCAAAATGTTGCGCAAACTGGAGATCGGGATCTGTCTGTTGGATGTCGACCGGTCGCCCTGGACCTGGTGATGGAACTGCACCCGTCCCTGGTTCGGCTCGCCGCCGACACGGTGCGCGAGGCCACACCGGAGCGCCTGAACGCCCTGTTGCGCCGCCAGCGCCTGCGCGAGACCGACGTCATCGCCGCGGGCCTCGACGACCCCGCCCTGATCGGCCCGGGCTGGTCCAGCGGCGTACACTATGTCCAGGGTACCCTCATCCAGCCACTGCTTAACCAGCCGGTCTTCGACTGGGATGAGGTGGTGGTCGGGTAGTAACGGCGGCAATTTGATGGCGCTTCAGGCATGAATGGGCCCGGCTCAGCCCACCTCCACCAACAAACCCCGCCAGGACCTGATGCGTCCCGGCATGGCCCGCTGCGCCGGGTCGGGTGTCAACTGCCGGGCCAAGTCTTTTAGGATGTCCTGCAGGGCCTCTTCGATGACCGGCTGGTAAAAGGGCAGCCGGAATCAGGTCCACGAAAGTGTCACGCTGCTCGCGGATATACCGAAGGGTACCGCGACCGACCAGATCTCACGGCACAGCCTAGCAGCCTGTCGGACTTAGCGACCGGCGCCACCGCCTGAGGCCCTTGGACG
>JADNEJ010000080.1 GCA_016292295.1 Candidatus Thiodictyon intracellulare | reverse complement strand
TCCTGCACCGACAGCGGCAGGAGCAAGTCAGTGTCGCGGTCCATCGGGTGGAAGCAGCGCATCGGCAGTAGTACTTCGGCCATCGGGTGGCCATCGAGGTTGATCCCGACAGTGTACTGGACCCGCCGCCCCGACGGGGCCCCGAAGTCCGACAGGCTGCTAGGTGAGGAAACCCTTTATTTGCAGAACTGCCGCGGCAGTATATCTCTAATTAAGATATACAAATATTAAAAATCACTTTTCAAGATTTCTGAAATCGCCATACTTTCGTCGTCTAGAGGGTCGGCGTCGGCACTGCTCCTGATCCCCCTGCCCACCCCATGCGACACCCGGAGGCCCCGTGAAGGCGACCAACCCTGTGAACCAACGGCAACTGACACCCCTGACCAGCCCGCTGGACGAGCGGCAGTTGGTGCGTCTGCAAAGCGCCATTGCGGACCTGGCGCCGCTCCAGGTGGCCTGGGTCAGCGGCTATCTGGCCGGTCTCGGCGGGCTGACGGTGGCCGCCAACGCGCTGCCCGCGGACGCCCCCGAGGCGGGTCTCACCCTGACCATCCTCTACGGCTCCCAGACCGGTAACGCGCGTGCCGTGTCACAGTCCTTGGCCGGGTTGGCGCGTGCGCGGGGCACCGAGCCGCGTCTGGCTTCCATGGCGGACTACCGCCCGCGCGATCTGGCCCGGGAGCGGCTGCTGCTGGTGGTGGTCAGCACCCAGGGCGAGGGTGAGCCACCGGAGAGCGCCCGCGAGCTTTACGACTTCCTGCACGGCAAGCGGGCACCGCGCCTGGACGGTCTGCGCTATGGGGTACTCGGGCTCGGGGATTCGAGCTACGCGCATTTCTGCAAGACGGCCAAGGAGTTCGAGCGTCGGCTCAGGGCCCTGGGCGGCCAGCCCCTGCTCGAGCCACAGTATTGCGACCTGAGCTTCCAGGCGGCGGCGAGCGCCTGGTCACACCAGGCCCTGGAGCAAGCAGCGGAACACCTGGGCCAACGCGAGGCGCGGATCATCCAGATGCCGGGCACGCGGCCGGCCCCGGCCACCCCCCCGGACGCGGCCCTGTCGTCGGCGCCGGAGCCGCTGACCGCCCGCCTGCTGGATAACCGCCCGCTCACCACGCAAGACGCAGTGGGCGAGGTCCGCCACCTGGCGTTCGCCATCGACCCCGCGACCCTGAGCTACGCGCCCGGCGACGCACTCGGCGTCTGGTTCTACAATGACCCGGCCCTGGTCGACACGGTGCTTGAGGCGACCGGACTCAACGGCGATGCCGCCCTGACCCTGGACGGCACCGACTACGATCTGCGCGAGGCGCTGAGCGGCCGCCTGGAGCTGACCCAACTGCACCCGACGGTCGTCAAGGCATGGACCGCACTGGTCGGCTCCGAGCCCTTGGCGGCCCTGTGCGAAGACCCCGCACACCTGCGTAACTATGCCGGCGCGCGCCAGTTCATCGACCTGATTGCGGAGCACCCGGGCCATCTCGACGCCGCCGCCCTGGCCGCGGTCCTGCATCCGTTGCGCCCGCGCATCTATTCCATCGCCTCCAGCCAGACGGAGTTTCCCGACGAGGTCCATCTGACGGTCGCGCTGTTGAATTACCGGGTCGGGGGGCAGGAGCGGCTGGGTGGTGCCTCCGGCTTCCTGACCAGGCGCCTGGCCGAGGACGCGCCGGTGCGGATCCAGCTGGGTGAGAACCCGTCTTTCCGGCTGCCGCGCGACGGCGCCGCCTCCGTGATCATGGTGGCGGCCGGCACCGGTGTGGCGCCCTTCCGCGCCTTCCTGCAGCAGCGCGCGGCCACGGACGCGCGGGGGCGCAATTGGCTTCTCTTCGGTAACCGCAATTTTCAACGGGATTTTCTCTACCAGCTCGACTGGCAGGCGCACCGTAAGAGCGGGGTCTTGAGCCGCGTGAACGTCGCCTTCTCCCGCGACCAGGCGGACAAGCGCTATGTCCAGCACCGGCTGATCGAGCAGGGCCGCGACCTCTACGCCTGGCTTCAGGAGGGCGCTTACCTCTATGTCTGCGGATCCACCGCCATGGGCCGTGCGGTCCATGAGGCCCTGCTGGAGCTGATCGCGGCGCAGGCCGGCGGCGACCGGGAGGACGCCGCGCAACGGCTCGACAGCCTGCGGCAGGACGGGCGTTATCAGCGCGATCTTTACTGAGAAGGAGACACTCATCTTAATGAACGCACTAAGCACCCCCATAGCCCCGCACGAACTGAACAAGGCGCGCAGCAACTTCCTACGCGGTACCCTGGCCGCGAGCCTGGCGGACGAACTGACCGGCGCCCTGGCCCCGAACGACGACCAGATCGGCAAGTTCCACGGTTTCTACCAACAGGACGACCGGGATCACCGCGCGGACCGGCGCGAACGGCTGCTCGAGCCCGAGTACAGCTTCATGCTGCGGGCGCGCCTGCCCGGGGGCGTCTGCACCCCCGCCCAGTGGCTGACCATCGACCGCATCGGGCGCGAACTGGCCCAGGGCAGCGTGCGCCTGACCACCCGTCAGACCTTTCAGTACCACGGTATCCCCAAGGGTGACCTACGCTGCGTGATCCAGGGCATGCACCAGGTGCTGCTCGACTCCATCGGCGGCTGCGGCGACCTCAACCGCAACGTCATGTGCAATCCCAACCAAGACCAGTCCGCCCTGCACGACGAGGTCTACGCCTGGGCGCGGCGCATCAGTGAACACCTGCTGCCGCGCACCCGCGCCTATCACGAGCTGTGGCTCGACGGGGAGTGCATGGCCGGCGGCGCGGACTCCGAGCCCCTGTACGGCGAGACCTATCTGCCGCGCAAGTTCAAGACCGCAGTGGCCGTCCCACCCCACAACGATGTGGACGTCTATGCCAACGACCTGGGCTTCATCGCCATCGCGGACCCGATCGACCCGGCGCGCCTGCTGGGCTTCAACGTCCTGGCCGGCGGCGGCATGGGCACCACCCACGGCGACAACTCCACCTTCCCGCGGCTCGCAGACGACCTGGGCTTCGTCACGCCGGATCAGGTCCTGGCGGTGGCCGAGGCAGTGTTCACCACCCAGCGCGACTTCGGCGAGCGTGGCGACCGGGTCCACGCGCGGCTTAAATACACGGTGGAGCGGATGGGCAAGGATGCCTTTCGGGCGGAGGTCCAGCGCCGCGCCGGAGTCGTCTTCGCCTCGCCGCGCCCGGTCGCCTTCACCGACCACGGTGACCGCTACGGCTGGACCCGGGGCCAGGATGGGCGCTGGCACCTGACCCTCTTCATCGAGAACGGCCGTCTGCGGGACCTGCCCGGGCGGGCGCTGCTCACCGGACTGCGGGCGATTGCCGAGGTCCATCAGGGCGACTTTCGCATCACCCCCAACCAGAACCTGATCGTGGCCGGAGTGCCCGCCCGGCAGAAGAAGCGGATCGAGGCCCTGGCCCGGGAACACTGGCTCTTGGTGGACGGGCTCACGCCGGTCCGTCTGGGTGCCATGGCCTGCGTCGCCTTTCCCACCTGCCCGCAGGCGATGGCAGAGGCGGAGCGCTACCTGCCGGACTTGCTGACCCGCGTCGAGGCCCTGGCAGCGCGCCACGGACTGGCGGGGCAGGAGATCGTGATCCGCATGACCGGTTGCCCCAACGGCTGCACCCGCCCCTTCCTGGCCGAGATCGGCCTGGTCGGCAAGGGACCGCGGACCTACAACCTGCTGCTCGGGGGCGACGGCAGCGGAACCCGGCTCAACAAGCTCTACCGGGACAACATCGCCGAGGCGCAGATCCTGGACACCCTGGACGGGCTCTTCGTGCGCTATGCCGCCGAGCGTGCGGCCGGTGAGCGCTTTGGTGACTTCGTGGTCCGCGCCGGGATCATCCGGCGCGTCGAGAATGCAGCGAGTGATTTCCATGACTGAACAAGCCATCCGTCAGGTCCCCTGGGGCGTACCCCCCAAGAGCCTCGCCACCCGCAGCGTCGGCCCAAGGGCCCTGCGCACCGCTGGAACCCGGGACGCGCAGCACGCCGACCACCGCTTGAGCCCGCAATTCCTGGATCAGGCCAACGCCCAACTCGCCGGGCTCGATGCACCGGGGCGCGTCGCCTGGGCGCGTGAGCACCTGCCGGGGACCCAGGTCTTGTCCTCGAGCTTCGGCGTCCAGGCCGCGGTGATGCTGCACCTGGTCAACCAGGTCATCCCCCGCCTGCCGGTGGTCCTGATCGACACCGGCTACCTGTTCCCAGAGACCTACCGCTTCATCGACGAACTGGTGGAGCGACTGGATCTCGATCTGCGGGTCTACCGTGCCGACCTCTCCCCCGCCTGGCTAGAGGCACGCCACGGCCGCCTCTGGGAAGAGGGCCTGACGGGAATCGAGCGGTACAATCACATCCACAAGGTGGAGCCCATGGGGCGCGCCCTGCAGGGCCTGCAGGTCGGCACTTGGTTCGCCGGGCTGCGCCGGGTGCAGGCCAAGAGCCGTCAGGACATCCCGGTGCTCCAGCTCAAGAACGGCCGCTTCAAGGTCCATCCGGTCATCGACTGGACCGACCGGGACATCTACCTTTACCTCAAGCGCCACGACCTGCCTTACCACCCACTGTGGGATCATGGCTATGTCTCGATCGGCGACCGGCACTCCACGGTACCGCTGTCACCCGGCGTATTGGAGGAGGACACCCGTTTTTCCGGCCTCAAGCGGGAGTGCGGACTGCACCTGTCCTGGTGATCCTGCGGCGTTGCGCGCTTCCATAGCCTTACCGTGAAAGTCACGCAGCGACGCTGTGGGAGCGGCCTCCAGCCGCGCTGAGGCCTCACAAAATACCGCAGCGTCAAAGGTTGCCACATCGCGGCCGGAGGCCACTCCCACGAGGGACTTTCATCTTCCGGGGGTGGCAGAGCGACCTTCCATAGCCGTTAGCCTTGGGTGGCTCACGCCAAGGCTGAAGCTTTGGTCTCCAATCGCCTTGCTTGGTTCTAACCGCCGCCCGAATCGAGATAAATCGCCGCGAGCGGGAGCGCCAGGCCGAGCGTATCGAGCGCCAATAAGCCGCCCGGGTCCTCAATCAGGAGCGGCTGTCACCAGTTCCCGCGCCGGCGGTAGTGGAGAACGACAATGGCCGCCGAGTCCATCAATACATAGTCGCTCAGGGTTTCGATCGTCTGGTATTGCAGGAACTTGGCACCGCGGTCATCCGCAGCCGTGCTGAGCGACAGCACCTCGAGGATGAGCACCGTGTTCTGCAGGGTGCGCAGACCATTGATCGTGACGTAGCGCGGGTCGCAGGCGACCAACAGGTCTGGGTACAGATAGAAGCTACCGGCGTTGACCTTGACCCGCTGATCGCTCGAGAACGGCCGACAGCCTCGTTCCCGCAGGCCGCTGCGCAGCTCGGTCAACAGATTGACGCAAACAGTGTTGTGCTCGGGCTGGGCGCCGCCCATACAGAACACCTTACCGTTGTGGTATTCACAACGCGGCACCGCGTCGCGGTCGAGTGCTAAATACTCGTCCAGGCTGACGAAGATGCGTCTCAGGGAGCTGGCCATGACCGGAACCGGTGTCGATAGGATGCCGAGAGTATAGCGATTCGCGCCGGCCGCGCGGCATCGGCGCGACCGCGCCTCAACCAGGTCCCGAGCGCCCCCGTCGGTTCAACTGCGCCGAATCCTCCTGAAACAGGTCGATGAAGCGCCGCTGGAAGCGCTGCAGGTACTTGTCGCGCAGATAGGCGACCTTGGTCACCTCCCAGGGGAACAGGTGGCTGAGATCCCGCCGCCCCAGGTCCGCATCCAGGATCGGCTCATAGGCCAGATCGGCGATGATCCCGATGCCCATCCCCTCGCGCACATAGGTCTTGATCACGTCGGTGTCCGCCGCACTCAGCACCACCCGCGGACGCAAGTCCTGGCGGGCAAAGGCGTTGCTGAAATTGCCGCGCCCAGTGAAGCCGAAGACATAGGTGATCACCGGGTACTCGCATAGCAGTTCCAGGGTCATGACCGGAGCCGCCAGCAGGGAATGTCCGACAGGGGCGATGACGCACCGGTTCCAGCGGTAACAGTGGAGCGCCTCCAGGGCCGGTTCGTTGCTCAGCGCCTCGGTACAGATGGCCAGGTCCACGGCGTCGCGCAGCACCAGTTCCACCAGTTGACCCGGGGTGCCCTGGTGGATCTGGACCTCCACCCCCGGAAACTCGGCGGCAAAGCGGCGCATCGCCGGCGGCAAGACATAGCGCGCCTGGGTGTGCGTCGCCCCGATGCGCAGGGTTCCGCTGGTCTGCCCCGTCTGGTCGCGCCCCACGGCCGCCACGCTGGCCGCCCCCGCCAGCGTCTGGCGGGCGTAGGTCACCACCTGCTCCCCGGCCGGCGTCAGCCCCGCCAACCGCTTGCCCTGGCGGCGGAAGAGTCGGGTGCCCAGTTCGTCCTCGAGTTTCTTCAGGTGCTGGGAGACAGCCGACTGGACCAGATGGAGTTGCTCCGCCGCCCGGCTGATGGAAAAGCCGTTCTCCGCTAGGGTGACCAGTGAGCGCAATTGGCGCAGTTCCATGTCATTCCCTCAGGCTGGCGAAAAAACCGACGCAAGAAAAACGGTTAGCGCACCTCCGCTACCGGCCGCATCTCCACGGCACAGGTGCCGCCGACGCGGGCCGTAGTCGCAGTGCCCGCGCTCTGGCAGGCCTCGCCGCGGTCCTTGAACCGACAGGTGATCTCGACCGGGCTACCCTGGTTGATCCAACTCGGGGTCTTGCGATAACGGCCGACCTGCTTGAAGGAACAGCCGGTAGGCACCCCGTAGGGCGGACAGAAGGACGGATCGCGCAGCGACACCTTGCGCCCATCGACGATGAATCCGGGGTAGCGATCGACGATCTGAATGGCATCCCCCTCCGGCTTCTCCTCGAACAGGAACTGCTTGAAGGCGTAGCCGCCGTCGGCCGCGGCACCGACCTGGATGCGGGTGTCGGCGAGCAGGGCATAGTCGCCCCCGTGACTCGCCATGGCACCGGAGATGTACTCCACCCGCTCGTTTTTGGAGAAGCACTTGCCCATGGCCGGGGAGTGATAATTGTGGCGAAGCTCCTTCAGATCGGCCAGGGGGGTACCGGGGAAGATCGCCTGGAGGTCGGCGTCGCTGCCGTACAGGATACACTCGACGTCGCCCACATTCTGGGTATACATGGCCTGAAGCTTGACATAGTCGCTGTCGGCCGCCAGGTGCGGACGCAGGAAGCAGGAAGTGAGCCCTGAGATCTGGGTCAGATACTCGGCATTATGTAGCAACTGCAAATAGTTATCGAATCAATTGATTACGCAGAATCTGGCGGCAACTCAGTGCGATGAGGGCGAGTGGGCGCCGGGATCTGCCAGATTTCGGTGAGAAATCCGGCTGCTGGGACTGGCTCAGAATCGGGAAATCGTAGCTAAGTCATTGAATAAATAGCCATATGCGTTTGCTACATAATGCCGCAGATACTCGTCCCAGATGCTGTACTGGGACACCGACGAGGAGGAACCCTGGAAGTCCCCCGGGAAGCCGCACACCTTGCCGCTCTGGCATTGGCCGGCGGCACGGTTGCGGATGGGCGGTTGCGGATGGACAGCGCAATGATATTGCGCTCGCAGTTGCCGTAGGCGTTGCAGCCGCGCTTGAGATGGCCCTCGTTCAGGGCGGTGCGCATCACATAGTCCAGGTGCTTGACGCGAGCGAGTTCGGTGTCCGTACCCAGCCGTCCGTTGGCGCGGATGAATCCGTCCCAAGCCTCGGCCAGGGCGGCACGTCGCCCGGTCAGGGAGCGATTGACCGACTCCGACTCGCACTGGGGGGAGGCATGAAAGGCGCGCATAATCCGGTCGAGGCCGCTCGCCCCCTCCCCGCCGCCGCGTGCGGCGCCGGGCGGGTCGAAAAAGAGCGCCTTCTTGAGGGCATAGAGCTGGCGCACGTCGATCACGTTCTTGACCCCGGGTGCGCAGTGGTGGTTCTGGACCTGCATCTCGGCGCGCTCCGCCAGCGCCTGCTTGAAGCGCTGCGTATCGGCACGGTTCGTCCAACGCGGGTCGACAACCACCTCGAAGCCTACGTAGGGCGTGCCCTTGACGTCCGTCAGCGGCTTGCCGTCACGAATCACGAGACAAGGGATGACCGAGGTCCCCTGGGTCAGGGTGCCGGCCGAGGCGCCGGACCCGGGGACGGCGTCAGCGCTGTAATAAGGGACTGTGAAGGGCCCGTTGAACTTGTAGATCGTCATCACCGGCGTGGCCGGGATGGCCGCCTGGGTGAGCGGGGCGGCGAGCAGCAGCACAAGGGCGGCGAGGCGGTAGCGCATAGTCAGAGAGACTCCGGCTGAGAGATGGGGCATAAGCCTAGCAGGCTGTCGGACTTAGCGACCGGCGCCACCGCCTGAAGCTCTTGGACGGGCTTTTGTCGCAAAAAAAATAGATGGCTTTCGGATAGAAACGTAGTTTTCCACGGTGTTCCCCTGACTGCAGACCTAATACGGCCATCCGTTTCAGGTTCCACGCCAAGCAGACCAGCGTCCACTCGCCCTGGACGTTG
>JADNEJ010000089.1 GCA_016292295.1 Candidatus Thiodictyon intracellulare | reverse complement strand
CGATCGCACCGTTGATGTTGACGCGCCGTCGTCCCGTGTTGGACTTCACCTGATGATCCTCGCCACGCTTGATCCAACCATATCCGAGTACCGGGTTGTGCTGTGGATGGATCCGCGTCCATGAAGCAGATGACGTCGTTTTCCTTTTTGCCTTGCTTGAGCGTTTCGTACTCGGCGAGTGAGGAATGGGTATTGAAATTGTCCATGACGAGGTGCAACTGCGACTCAGCCGGGCACGCAGCAAAAAGGGGAGATAGGAAACGCGCGGAATAGTCTTCGGTTCGCGTCTGGCCGAGTTGCTGAGTCACCTTGTCGGTCGCGTGTCGGTCGTGACGTTGAACCCGGCAATCAGGGTATGGATGCCGTGGCGCAGATACTCGAATTTGCGGCGCTCGACCCGTCCCGAGATCATTGGCTGCGTCGGCGCTAGGCTGCGTCGGCGCTATATGCTCAAGCGCCTATATTCCTGTCATTTCGTCAACCGAGATCGTCTGGATTCCCGCTGTCGCCCGCTCTGGGGCCAGACGGTACGTCTCGCAGATGTCGGGGAGTTTCTCCGCGCACTGAGGATCTGGTTTGGCGTTCAGACAGCCGCGACTGCGATGCGGTTTGATGTCCGCTGATTTTAAAAAAGCGCCCGCCCGATAGAGCGCGATGAGATGCTCGGGACAATCCCCCGTTTCATCGCTTCATCGGCGACTTCCCATAGTGTCCACTTTGTGATCAAGGCCGATCTGCTCGGCCGCGAAAATCGGTGGCGTATCGGGCCGCTGGGTATCCGACAACCGCTCCGCGACGCTGGCGTTCTCCGTCCACCGCCGCCGCTAAACTTGGACGGTAGATCGACCGATACCGAGTTCGTCCGCCGTCGCCCGCACGCAGCCTTGATCACAAATCCGCCCAAGGCCGGCCGGCCCATGCGGGTTTTCGCGCGCAAGACCATGCTCTACAAGGAAGCGGCGACGCCGAGACTGAACAAGGTGGATCAAGGCAGCCTACGCCGGCCCGGACGGCGGTATCGTCAAGCTGATCCCGCGTATGCGCGATTGGGTGAGCGCCAATTATCCCGGCACCAAGCTGGCCATCACGGAATATAATTGGAGCGCACCCAAGCACATCAACGACGCCCTCACCCAGGCCGACGTGTTGGGCATCTTCAGGCGCGAGGGACTGGACCTCGCGACGCTGTGGCCACCGCCGCAGTCCACCCAGCCGCTCGCCTTCGCCTTCCGCATTTACCCCAACTATAGCGGAAGCGGCAGGCGCTTCGGCGAGACCAGCGTGAGTGCCGCCAGCAGCGCTCAGGACCGGCTGGCCATCTAGCCGCCGAGGAGGCCGCCACCGGCGCCCTGACCCTGGTCATCATCAACAAGACCGCCGACAATCTGTCCGCGCCCCTGACCATGAACCACTTCACGTCTGGCAGCCTCGTTCACGGCTAGCGCTACGGTCCCGCCCAGTTGACCGGCATCACGCGTCTACCCGACCAAGGCGTCAGCGGTGCCACCTTCACCAGCACCTACCCGACCAATTCGATCACCCCCTACCGGTCGATCACCCCCTACCGGGCGTCGGGTCGACACCTGTGACGGGCACAACAAACAGGCTCTTGAGCCTGTTTTCTCACCTGGTCCAGCGTACAGTGCACGCGAGACCAGGGGGTGGCCGATCGGCCTTACGTCATCGTCTTGATCTGGGCGTTTAGGCGGCTCTTGTGGCGGGCGGCCTTGTTGGCGTGTATGATACCCTTGGTAGTGGCACCATCTATCTGCGGCACTGCACTCTTGTAAGCCTCCATCGCCGCTGCCTTGTCGCCCGACTCAATGGCCTTGACGACCTTCTTGACGAAGGTTCGGAAGGTGCTGCGCTGAGAGGCGTTCTGCTGACGACGCTTCTCGGCCTGACGGGCGCGTTTTTCGGCTTGTGCTGAGTTCGCCAAGGGGGGTGGTCTCCTGGGATCCATTGGGCAAGAGCCCGCGACAGGGGCTCGAATAAAGACTGTATATTTTCCACAGTCGCGGGGCCGCTGTCAACCGGGATTGCGCCGGCCGTCTTTCTACTACAAAGGGGCGGTGAGTAGGGTGGATAAGGCGCGCAGCACGGCGCCGAAGACCTGGCACGGCAGCCGATCGCGCTGCATCCACCATCGGCGACGATCACGGCGAGTGCTGGTGAATGCGCTACGCTTATCCACCCTGCGACTCCCGCGCCACCTTTGTGGGCCTCACGGTACGCGATTTGCCAGCCCCGCGCCTTAGCGTCCAACGCGGCCCCGTGGGCAGTCGCAGTGTAGGCTGCGACACCAGACCCGGGGCCGTATCCTCGCCCGGGCGCTATACTCGCAGCCTTTTTGCGGAGCCCCGCCGTGTCTTCCCTCGCCGCGTCCATCGCCAAGGTGGGCAGCCTCACCTTTCTCTCGCACCTGCTCGGGTTCCTGCGCGACCTGGTGATCGCCCGCGTCTTCGGGGCGGACGCCGGCACCGACGCCTTCTTCGTCGCCTTCAAGATCCCTAACCTGATGCGCCGGCTGTTCGCGGAGGGGGCCTTCTCGATGGCCTTCGTGCCGCTGCTCAACGAGTATAAAGAGCGGCGGGGACGCCAGGAACTCAAGACCTTCATCGATGCCATGGCTGGCGCCCTGGGGACCGTCCTGCTGCTGGTAACCCTGCTCGGCATCCTCGCCGCGCCGCTCCTGGTGCTGGTCTTCGCCCCCGGGTTCGCGGGGGAGCCGGGCCAGCGGGAGCTAACCGTAGCAATGCTGCGGCTCACCTTCTCTTATGTGCTGTTCATCTCGCTGACCGCCTTGGCCGGCGGCATCCTCAACACCTACGAGCGTTTCGGGGTGCCGGCCTTCACCCCGGTGCTGCTCAACCTCAGCCTGATCGGCGCTGCCCTATGGCTCGCGCCGCGGATGAGCGATCCGATCGTGGCCCTGGCCTGGGGGGTGCTGATCGCGGGACTGGCCCAACTCGCCTTCCAGGTGCCTTTCCTAGCACGCCTGGGACTCCTGCCACGCCCGCGCCTGGCCCTGCGCAACCCGGGGGTGCGGCGCACGGCGCGGCTCATGGCCCCGGCCCTGTTGGGCGCCTCGGTGGGCCAACTCAACCTGCTGCTCAACACCATCCTCGCCTCCTTCCTGGTCAGCGGGAGCATTTCCTGGCTCTACTACTCGGACCGACTGATGGAATTCCCCATGGGCCTGCTGGGCGTCGCGCTCGGTACTGTCATCCTGCCCCGGCTGTCGCAGCGCCACGCCGCGACAGACCCGGCGGCCTTCTCGGACATCCTGGACTGGGGCCTGCGCTGGCTGCTGCTGCTCGGAGTGCCGGCCGCGCTGGGGCTCCTGGTGCTGGCCGGGCCGATCATCGCGACCCTGTTCTACTCTGGCGCATCGGCGGGACCGGTCGGCGCCAGCTTCAGTGCCCAGGACACCCGTATGACCGCCCAGAGCCTCATGGCCTACGCCCTGGGTCTGGTCGGTTTCATCGGCGTCAAGGTGCTGGCTCCCGGCTTCTATGCCCGCCAGGAGATGATGGCCCCGGTGCGGATCGCGCTCGTCGCCATGGCGGTGAATGTCGCCGCCAGTCTCCTGCTGATGGGCCCCCTGGGGCATACCGGGTTGGCGCTCGCGACCACCCTCTCGGGACTCACCAACGCCGTGCTCTTGCTGCGCGGGCTGCGGCGGGCGGGCGTCTACCGCCCCCGGCCGGGTTGGCCGGCGCTGCTCGCCAAGGGTTTGGGCGCCAACCTGCTCATGGGCCTAGTCCTGTACCTGGGCCCCGGAGCGCTCGACTACTGGCTCGCCATGACCGGCGGGGCGCGTGCATTTATACTGTGTCTGTGGGTATTCATCGGCGGCGGCGTCTATGCCGTGGCCCTGTTCGCCGGCGGGATTCGGCCGCGGCACCTGCTCCAGGTCTGAGCGCTACCGGCGTGGGGCGAGGAACCATGAAATTCGGACGGCAATCCTCAATAAAGCAGTCGGCGCCCGCCCCCGTTACCGGAACACCACCAGGGGCGGCGGCGTTATTTCCACCCGCCCTGCTGGTGCAGGGGGGGCTTGCGCTGGGCCTATTCATCCTGGCCGCACTGCTGCTGCCGCTGCACCTGTTCGACGACCATGGTCACTACCTGGTACTGCACCTCACGCTGGAATTCCTGGCGATCACCACGGCGCTGATGATCTTCACCGTCGGTTGGTTCTCGTTCGGCCACGAGCACGAGGCGCGCTTTCAAATCCTGGCCTGCGCCTTCTTGTGCGTGGCCCTACTCGATTTTCTCCATACCCTGTCCTATACAGGCATATCCGCCCTGGCTACCCCCAGTTCACTGGAAAAGGCGCTCAATTTCTGGCTACCGGCCCGCCTCATCAGCGCCCTGGCCCTGCTGGCGGCGGCGCTCCCGGCGCCCACCTTGCTCAGTGCCTGGCGGCGCCGGCCAGCACTGGCAGCGACACTGGCCCTGATCGGCGTCCTCGCGATCCTGGGCCTGTTCTACCCGGGCACGGCGCCGCGCACTTTCATCCCGGACCAGGGCTTGACCGCCTTCAAGATCGCTGTCGAATACGCCGTCATGGCCCTCTACGGCGTCACGCTGTTCATCCTGATTCGCGGCTGGCGCCGGGATCATGATCGCTTCCGAGCGCTGCTGATCGCCGGACTCTGGGTCCTGCTGCTCGGGGAACTCAGCCTGACCCTCTATGCCAAGGTCGCCGATCTGCTCAACCTGCTCGGCCATCTCTGCAAGGTCTGGGGCGACGGATTCATCTTCTGGGCCGTCTATACGCAGGCGCTAGACGAGCCGCACCGGCGCCTGCGAGAATCGCAATGCCTGCTGGCCCGCCACGAGACGCAGACCAAGACCCTGTTGCGGGAACATCAGGCCCTGCTGGACAACGCCTTCGTGGGGATCGCCTTCGTGCGCAATCGCCGCATCATCCGCGCCAATCGCCGTACTACAGCCCTGTTCGGCTATCCCACGGGCAAGCTCGATGGGATCTCGACCGAGGTGATCTACCCCGATCATGCAACCTATCTGGAACTGGGCGAGAGTGCCTATCCGGTCCTGTGCCGCGACGAGGTCTTCACTGCCGAGCTGGAGCTGGAGCTGGAGCTGGAGCTGGAGCTGGAGCTGGCGCGCCGCGACGTCAGCCGCCTCTGGTTTCTGATGCGCGGCCAGGCCCTGGCTCCGAGCGAGCCGCTCCCGGGTGCCATCTGGATCCTGGAGGGCACGACCGAGCGGCGGCAGGCGCGCCAGGTCCTGGAAGACGCAGTCGGGCTCTATCGCGCGATCATCGAGAGCCGCGATGTGGTCAAGGTCTTGATCGACCCGGACGACGGGCGCATCATCGATGCCAATCAGGCCGCCGTCGAGTTTTACGGCTATCCTCGCGAGGTCTTACGCCAACGCGACGTCTGGGAGTTCAGCAGCACGCCGCGCGAGGCCCTATTAGCCCTGTTCGCCGAGATCCGGGCCGAACGGGTCAACTTCAAGGAGAAGCGTCAGTCCCGGCATCGGCGGACCAATGGCGAACTGCGCGAGGTGGCCATCCATGTCGAGCTGCTTCACTACGAGAACCGTAGTTTCCTGCTAGCGACGGTATTGGATCTGACCGCGCATAGGGCCGCCGAGACCGCTCTGCGCGCGAGCGAGGAGCGCCTGCAACTGGTGCTGGACGGCTCCGACGACGGCTTCTGGGATTGGAACGTAGCCACCGGCGATATACTGTTCAGCCCGCATTGGGAAGAGATGCTGGGCTCTCACCCGGGCGAGCTTCATGCGCATATCCGCGTTTGGAAACGGTTGACGCATTCCGACGACCAAGGACGCGCCCGGGCGGCGCTGCTGGCCCATTTCGCGGGGAAGACCCTAAGGTATCAGGTCGAATACCGGATACGCACCAAGAGCGGCGAATGGCGCTGGTTTCTGCATCGCGGCAGGGTCACGACCCGCGACGACCAGGGCCGGCCGCTGCGGATGGCCGGCACCATCAGCGACATCAGCGAGCGACGCCGTATCGAGGATGCCCTGCGCGCTAGCCTGGCCGAGGTCGAACGCCATGACGCCTGGATGGTCGCATTGAACCGGATGAACGAGTTGCTGCTGTCCTGCGAGACTCGCGCCGAGGCCTATACCGTCATCGCCCAGGCCGCCGGGCGGCTGTTCGCGGGATACACCGGCGCCCTGGCGATGCTGGGTGAGGAGGCCGCGCCGGACCTCCAGGTCGTGGCCGCCTGGGGCAACCGCGAGGCCCTCTCGGCAGCCTTTGCGCTGAACGACTGCTGGGCCCTGCGGCTTGGGGAGCTCCATCAGGTCGACGATCCCCACCGGAACGCCCAGTGTCGGCACTTCGCCCGCTCGCCATCATCCGGGTACCTCTGCGTACCCCTAACGGTGCGGGGTGAAACGCTCGGTGTGCTGCATCTGGGCGCCGGTGCGCAGCCGTCCCAGGCCGGACTCGGGGACCTGCGCACCCTGGTCATCGCGGTCAGCGAGGCGGTCAAACTGGCACTGTCGAACATCTGTCTGCGGGAGTCCCTGCGCGAGCAGGCGACCCGTGACCCGCTCACGGGGCTCTTCAACCGCCGCTTCTTGGACGAGACCCTGCCGCGCGAACTGCATCTGAGCCGCCGCCGGGGCGAACCCCTGGCCCTGGCGATGCTCGACCTAGACCACTTCAAATGCATTAATGACGGCTATGGTCACGAGGCCGGTGACTCGGTGCTGCGCGCTATCGGTGCCCTGCTGACCGATTCATTGCGCACCGGCGACCTTGCCTGCCGCTACGGCGGCGAGGAACTAACCCTGATTCTGCCCGGCGCCACCCTGGACGCCGCCCGTGTACGACTGGAGGGCCTGCGCCAGGCGATCATGCAGACGCCCCTCGTCCATCAAGGCGGAGACCTGCCGCCGCTCACGGTCTCCATCGGGGTCGCCGTCGCTGGACCGGAGCAAGACGCCTCTGACCTGCGGGCCAGGGCCGACGCCGCCCTCTATCAGGCCAAGGCCGCCGGGCGCAACCGGGTCGTCGTGGCCGCGTAGGAGCGCGGCTTGCGAGGTCGCGTCACGGCTAACGACTGAACCCCGGCCCCGTCGGGGCGGGACCCGCGTATACTTCCCGGTCACTTTGCCAGGGCATTCGCTCCATGAGGCTCATCCGCGGTCTACACAACCTGCGCCCCGGGGGCCGGGGCTGCGTCGCCACCATCGGCAACTTCGACGGTGTCCACCTGGGACACCGCGCCGTCTTCCGGCGCCTGCACGTGCGCGGGCGCGCTCTGGGGCTGCCGGCCACGGTCATCACCTTCGAGCCCCAGCCCATGGAGTTCTTCGCCCCGGACCGGACCCCGGCGCGGCTCACGCGGCTGCGCGAAAAGCTCAAGGCGTTCGCGGACTGCGGGATCGCGCGGGTCATGCTCCTGGAGTTCGGGCCGCGCCTGGCCGCCGTACCGCCGCAGGACTTCGTGCGCCGCCTCCTGCTGGAGGGCCTGGGAGTGCGCTACCTGCTGGTCGGGGACGACTTCCGCTTCGGCCAGGGCCGCGGCGGTGACTATGCCCTGCTGCGCACCATGGGCGCGGCGGCCGGCGCTGCCGGCTTCGAGGTCGAAGACCAGCACACCATCACCCAGGGCGAAGAGCGCATCAGCAGCACCCGGGTGCGCGAGGCCCTGGCTTGCGGCGACCTGGGCCAGGCGCGGCGCCTCCTGGGCCGCCCCTACCGGATGCAGGGCCGCGTCGGTCACGGCGACCGGCGCGGGCGCGCCATCGGCTTCCCCACCGCCAACCTCGACCTGCACCGCCGGGTCAGCCCGCTCCTTGGCGTCTTTGCCGTCTGGGTCCATGGCCTGGGCAGCGGCCCCCACCCTGGAGTCGCCAACATCGGTACCCGCCCGACCGTCGGTGGTCAGGGGTGCCGGCTGGAAGTCCACCTATTCGACTTCGACCAGGACCTCTACGGCCGCCACCTGGAGGTAGAATTCAGCCTCAAGCTTCGCGACGAGCAGCGCTTTGACTCCTTCGAGACACTGCGCCGCCAGATCGCCCTGGACGCCGCGGCGGCACGGGAGTTTCTCGCCCGCACCGACGCCGACGCCGCCGACAACTGGCGGCCGACACTGTAGCGGGCGGCCCTCCCGCTAAAGCGTCGACCTCCGGTTGGGCGCAAGGCATCTGGTCGAACGTGCGGGCCTTGATCACAAATCCGCCAAAAACCGGCCTACCCATGTGGGTTTGCGCGCGCAAGACCATGTTCTGAAATGGATCGGCGACGTCGGGACTGAACAAGGTGGGCCGAATTATGATCAAGGCCGAACGCGCGGGAGTTGGTGGATACGCGGCACCCCGGTTAGTATCCACCGACCGGCCTTAGATCATAAATCTGCTCAAAACAAAGCGTGTAAGTTGGTCATAAGCGTTGAAGGGGTTGGCAGGACCTGCGAATTTTCATATCCTTGGAAGTGCAAACTAACCCAGGGTAGTAAAAAATGTCTGAAGGTCCTGCCGTGAGAAACTTTAGCCCAGATGCCGGGCGTTCGCCACCCACCCGTTGCTGGTTGGCG
>JADNEJ010000458.1 GCA_016292295.1 Candidatus Thiodictyon intracellulare | reverse complement strand
CGTCCAAGGGCCTCAGGCGGTGGCGCCGGTCGCTAAGTCCGACAGGCTGCTAGCAGTCGACGGCGTCGCGCCGTGTGCTGAGTGCGGCGAGGAAGCCCAGGCAGCTGATCATCATGACCACCATGCTCCCCAGCAGGACGGTGCCGGTGGAGAAGCCGCCGAGCCAATAAAGGCCGCCGATCCGGGCCGCCCCAGCAAAGACGGCGAGCAAGACCCCGGCGGCGCCCGCTAGCCATCCGATCGTCAATAAGATGCTCGCCATTTAATATTCCCCGCAAGATTAATCGTCTGGAGTGTCGTTTGTATTCTGCGGACCTGCATGGCCCGCGAATGCGGCCCTTATTCTTCTCCCCCCCGGTTGGTGTGTAAAGCCTGATCCTGTCACTCCCCCCGGCCCGCGGCGGCAGCGCGCGACAGCATTTCGCTCGCGTGTTCGCGCGTGCGTCTGGTGATCTCGGTGCCGCCCAACATGCGGGCGATCTCTTCGCGTCGGGTGTCGCCGTCCAGGGGGTCGATGCGGGTGTGAGTCTCGCCGTCCAGGGTCTCCTTGCGAACCCGCAGTTGGTGATGGGCCTGGGCGGCGACCTGGGGCAAGTGGGTGACACACAGGACCTGGCGCGCCTCGCCCAGGCGGCGCAACAGGCGCCCAACGATTTCGGCCACGCCGCCGCCGATGCCGACGTCAACCTCGTCGAAGACTAGGGTGGGGACGGATCCGACCTCGGCGGTGACGACCTGGATGCCGAGGCTGATGCGCGAGAGTTCGCCCCCGGAGGCGACCCGCGCCAGGGATTGCAGGGGCTGCCCGGGATTGGCGCTGACCAGGAAGGCGACGCGCTCGCATCCGCCGGCCCCGGCGGCCAGCCCGAGCGGTTCCAGTTGCACGGCAAAACGCCCGCCGGCCATGCCGAGTATTTGCATGGCCGTCGTGACGGTCGCGCCCAGGCGCATGGCGGCAGCAGCACGGGCAGTGGTGAGTCCGGTTGCTTGGGCGCTGAATCCGGCCCAGGCGCTGTCGCGATGCACGCGCAGCGCCTCCAGGCCCTGGTCGGCATCGTCGAGCGACTGGAGCTCGACCCGGCGGGTCTCGAGCAGTTCCGGCAACTGGGCGACAAAGCAGCGGTACTTGCGCGCCAGGTCGTGGATTTGGGCCAGCCGCGCCTCCACCGTAGCCAGCGCGGCCGGATCGAGATCCAGTCCGTCCAGATAGTGGCGCAACTCGGAGGCGGCCTCGTGGGTGTGGATGGCGGCGGTCTCCAGCAGTTCGCGGGTCGGCGCGAGGCCGGGGTCGATGGCCGCCAGGTCCGCAAGCTCGACCCCAGCGGTACGCAACTGGTCCTCGATGGTGGGCTCCGTCTCGGCGAGCAGCGCCAGCAGGCGCCCGGCCGTCTCCTGCAGGCGCCCCAGATTGCTCAGGCGCCGCTGCTCCTGGTCCAGGGTGGACAGTTCCTCGGGAGTGAGGGCCAACGCGGCCAATTCCTCCACCTGGAGGCGTAGCAGGTCCTGGCGCTCGGCACGTTCGGTGCCGGCGTTCTCAAGCTCGGTGAACCGCCGGTCCAGGGTCCGGAACTCGCGCCAGGCGCCCGCTACCCTGGCGGCCAGGGCGCCGTGACCGCCGTAGGCGTCCAGCAGGTCGCGCTGGTCATTGGGGCGCAGCAGGGATTGATGGGCGTGCTGGCCGTGGATGTCCACCAGCAGGTCGCCAAGGTCCTTGAGCTGGCTGCTGCTGGCGGGACGACCGTTGATGAAGGCACGAGAGCGGCCGGCGCGCACGATGAGGCGCCGCACGATGCATTCACCGTCGTCGTCCAGGGCCTGCGCGGCCAGCCACTCGCGGGCGGCGGGGCACTGGGTGAGGTCGAAACTGGCGACCACCTCAGCGCGCTCCTGGCCGGCGCGGATGGTGTCGGCATCGGTCTTGTCCCCCAGGGCGAGCCCCAAGGCATCGACCAGGATGGACTTGCCGGCCCCGGTCTCACCGGTCAGGGCGCTCAGGCTACGCGAAAAATTCAGTTCCAAGCGGCTGACAATCGCCAGGTCTTGGATGAGGATGTGGGTCAGCATGGTGAGGTCACCTGGGTGTGAGTACCCCAGCCGAGTTTGGCGCGGAGGATCTGGTAGTGATCGTGACCCTTGGGGTGGATCAGGCAGGCGCGGTCCGGGTGGCGGCAGATGCGTACCAGGGCCTCCGAGGGGAGCGGAACCTCGGTCTGACCGTCGCAGGTCATCCGTGCCTGGCCCACATCATGACCGCAGACACGGATCTCGATGCAACTGTCGCCCGGTACCACCAGGGGGCGGTTGCTGAGGTCATGGGGGCAGATGGGGACCAGCAGGATGGCATCTAGGGCGGGGGCCACCAGGGGGCCGCCGCCGGATAGGGCATAGGCGGTGGAGCCGGTCGGAGTAGCGAGGATCAGTCCGTCCGAGCGTTGAGCGCTGATGAAGACTCCGTCGATAAAGGTATCGAACTGGATCATGCGGGCCGTGTTCCACTTATGGATCACCACGTCGTTTAGGGCCGCGTAGGCGCGTCCCTCGGCCGGATCGCCCAGGACCGCGGCGGTGAGCAGTGCCCGGTGGTCGGTCTCGTACTCGCCCTCCAGGATGGCGTCCAAGACGGACTCCATTTCGCTCGGCGAGACGTCGACCAGGAAGCCGAGCCGCCCGACGTTGATGCCCAGGAGCGGCACCCGACTCCCGGCCAGGGCGCGGCCGGCATGCAGCAGGGTGCCGTCGCCTCCGACCACCACCACCAGGTCACAGCGCGCCCCTAGCACGGCCACCGGCAGGCCGTCCGCGGCCTTGAGGCCGAGCACGCGTGCGCTCTCGCCGTCCAGGAGGACCTGGCAGAAACGGCGGCGCAGATGCTTGATCAACCGCCGCAGGATCGACTCGACCTCGGGGGTGCCGCTCTGCTTGCCGATGATGGCGACGGTACGGAATTGCGGCATGGGTTGGGGGGTCCGTGCTGGAGGGATCGGGCGCTTAGGGTTTCGGGCGGGTGAGTCAGAACGGTAGCATGGGCCGGCAGGCGCGCCAATAGCCGCAAGTGCCGGGCGTTGGCCCGGCGCGCCGCCTGCCGTGTGAGTCGGGCCTAGGGGCGCGCCAGAACCCCTGGGCACAATGGCCAGTCCGCCGGGGGGCAAGCCGTCGGCGTGCCGCTTATGCCTTGACAGTCTGGCGCCAAGCCCCTAGATTGAGGGCTTAGCACTCTTCATAGGTGAGTGCTAACAGCGGTCCCCCCAACGGCGGGCCGGCACCGGACCAGACGCAGGCGTCGTCGTCACTCCCGAGAATACGGCAGGCACCCCTTGGCATCCCAGGCAAAACAGGTTGAGACCCAGGTCAGCGAGCGCGCCATGCACTTCCTTAAGGTGCTGGTGGAGCGCTATATCAAGGATGGCCAACCGGTCGGCTCCCGGACCCTGTCGAAGGATACGGAGCTGGATCTGAGTCCGGCCACGATCCGTAATGTGATGGCAGACCTGGAGGACCTGGGGCTGGTCGTCTCCCCCCACACCTCCGCTGGCCGGGTGCCGACCGTGGCCGGTTACCGGGTGTTCGTGGACTCCCTGCTGACGGTGCATCAGCCGACGGCGGCGGAAATCGAGACGCTGCGGGCGCGGTTCGGTGGCGCAACCGACGCCAAGTTACTGGTGGAGTCCACTTCGCGGTTGCTGTCCGGAGTCACCCACCTGGCGGGCGTGGTGATGCTGCCGCGCCATGAGCGCCATGCCTTTCGCCAGATCGAACTGCTGCTTCTGACGGGGGCGCGCGTCCTGGCGATCCTGATCACCAGCGAGGGTGAGGTCCACAACCGGATCATCACCACTGCCCGCAGCTTCACCCCCTCCCAATTGGAGGAGGCGTCGAATTACCTGAATCGGGTGTTTACCGGTCAGGATATCAAGGACGTACGCAAGCGCATCCTGGAGGACCTGAAGGATACCCACCAGAACATGGACGCGCTCATGATGCGCGCCGTGACCCTTGCCCAGGAGGTGGTGGAGGCGGCCGAACGCACCGACGACTGCTTCATTGCCGGGCAGACCAACCTGATGGAGTTCGGTGAGCTGTCCAGTATGGAGCGACTCAAGCAGTTGTTCGACGCCTTCAATCAGAAACGCGAGATTCTACATATCCTGGACCGCTGCATTGAGGCGAGCGGGGTGCAGATCTTCATCGGCGACGAGTCGGGCTATAACTTGCTCGACGATTGCAGTCTGGTCACCACGGCCTATCGGGTCGATGACCAGGTAGTGGGGGTGCTCGGTGTCATCGGTCCGACCCGGATGGACTACCAGCGGGTGATCCCGATCGTGGACGTCACCGCACGGCTGCTCGCCGCGGCCCTGCGCCAGTAGCGCTCCATTTAAGACGCGGCCAGGCAGCGAGTGCCTTCACCAGGTGCACCACCTTGGTCGTAGACAGTAACGGAGGTCAATATGACGACTGAACCCATGGATCACCGCACCCCGGGCGCGCACCTGGACCTGCCAGAACCGGAGTCGGAGGCGGTGCCCAGCACCGAACCAGCGGCGATCGAACAGCACGCCGCCACACTCGCCGAGGTCAGCGCCGAGTTGGCGGCGGTGCGTGCCAAGACCGAGGACTACTGGGACCAGGTGCTGCGGGCGCGAGCGGAGACCGAGAACCTGCGCCGCCGCCAGGCCGCGGAGCTGGAGAAGGCCCACAAATACGCCCTGGACGGCTTCGTGCGCGAACTGCTCCAGGTCCACGACAGCCTGGAGCTAGGCCACGCCGCGGCCTTGGAGGAGGGCGCCGACATCGCCAAGCTGCGCGAGGGCAACGACTTGACCCTCAAACTCCTGGACGATGTGATGGCCCGCTTCGGCGTGGCGCCGGTCGACCCGCAGGGCGTGGCCTTCAACCCAGAGTTCCACCAGGCCATGTCCGTGCAGCCGCGGATAGACCTGGCCCCCAATACGGTGACGGCCGTGCTGCAGAAAGGCTACACCCTCAACGGCCGGCTGGTGCGCCCGGCGCTGGTCATAGTGTCGCGCGCCGCGTAAGGCGCCGCGGCGCGACCCCGTCGCCCACCATGAAAGTGCCACCACGAACCGGCTTGAACGGCCCCCGCTTTCCCTCCAGCTGAGGGGGTAATTCGGGGCCGGCGCGCCACCGACATCCGCGAGACCAAGAGAATTCGGAGACACAAGAATGGGAAAGATCATCGGTATCGACCTGGGCACCACCAACTCCTGCGTAGCCGTCATGGAGGGTGACAGTGTCAAGGTCATCGAGAACGCCGAGGGTGACCGCACCACACCGTCCATCGTCGCCTACACCGGGGACAATGACGTGGTAGTGGGCCAGTCTGCCAAGCGTCAGGCAGTGACCAACCCGCACAATACCCTGTACGCGATCAAGCGCCTGATCGGCCGCCGCTTCGAGGATCAGGTGGTGGCCAAGGACAAGGCCATGGTGCCCTATAAGATCGTCAAGGCGGACAACGGGGACGCCTGGGTGGAGGTCAACGGCAAGAAAATGGCCCCGCCGGAGATCTCGGCCAAGGTCCTTCAGAAAATGAAGAAGACCGCCGAGGACTACCTGGGTCACCCGGTTACCGAGGCGGTGATCACGGTGCCGGCCTACTTCAACGACTCCCAGCGGCAGGCGACCAAAGACGCCGGCCGCATCGCCGGCCTGGATGTCAAGCGCATCATCAACGAGCCCACCGCCGCGGCCCTGGCCTACGGCATGGACAAGAAGCGCGGAGACCAGAAGATCGCCGTCTATGACTTAGGCGGCGGTACCTTCGATATCTCCATTATCGAGATCGCTGAGATCGAGAGCGAGCACCAGTTCGAGGTCCTGTCCACCAACGGGGATACCTTCCTGGGTGGCGAAGACTTCGATATGCGGATCATCGACTTCCTGGTCGCCGAATTCAAGAAGTCGCAGGCGGTGGACCTGCGCAACGATCCGCTCGCCCTGCAGCGGCTCAAGGAGGCCGCGGAAAAGGCCAAGATCGAGCTCTCGACCAGTCAGCAGACTGATATCAATCTGCCCTATATCACCGCCGACCAGACGGGTCCCAAGCACCTGAACGTCAAGCTCACCCGCGCCAAGCTCGAGTCCCTGGTCGAGGACCTGGTGGACCGCACCATCGAGCCCTGCCGCATCGCGCTCAAGGACGCGAACCTGACCGCCGGGCAGGTGGACGAGGTGATCCTGGTCGGCGGCCAGACCCGCATGCCCAAGGTTCAGACCAAGGTCGAGGAGTTCTTCGGCAAGACCCCGCGCCGGGATGTGAACCCGGACGAGGCGGTCGCCATCGGTGCCGCCATCCAGGGCGGCGTGCTGGGCGGCCAGGTCAAGGACGTGCTGCTCCTGGACGTCACCCCACTGTCACTCGGTATCGAGACCCTGGGTGGGGTCATGACCAAGCTGATCGAGAAGAACACCACCATCCCGACCTCGGCGCAACAGGTCTTTTCCACCGCGGACGACCACCAGACCGCGGTCACGGTGCACGTCCTGCAGGGCGAGCGCGAGCGAGCGGTCGACAATAAGTCCCTAGGTCGCTTCGACCTCAGCGATATTCCGCTGGCCCCGCGCGGAGTGCCCCAGATCGAGGTTAAATTCGACATCGACGCCAACGGCATCCTCAATGTGTCCGCCAAGGACAAGGCGACCGGCAAGCAGCAGTCCATCATCATCAAGGCGTCCTCGGGTCTCTCGGACGCGGAGATCGCCAAGATGGTCAAGGATGCGGAGGCCCACGCCGAGGACGATAAGCGCTTCCACCTCCTGGTCTCGGCCCGCAACCATGCCGACAGCATGATCCACTCCTGCCGTAAGTCCATGGAGCAGCTCGGTGACAAGATGGAGGCGGGCGAGAAGTCCGGGATCGAGTCGGCCCTGCATGAGCTGGAAGAGGCCATGAAGGGCGAGGACAAGGACCGCATCGAGTCACTGACCAAGAAGCTGGGCGATGCCTCCGCCAAGATGGCCCAGCGTCTCTATGCCGAGGGCGCAGCGCCGGGTGAGGCTCAGGGCGGCAGCGCCGGTGGCGGCGATGCCGCCGGGGCCGGTCACGCGTCCGGCGGCGGTGGCGCCAAAGACGACGTGGTCGATGCCGAGTTCGAGGAAGTCAAGGACGACAAGAAGTAGTCAAGCCGTCGGCCGTCAGGCGTCAGCGCTCAGCCGTCAGCACGACCGGGGTCAGGCATTGACCTACCCCCGGCCCGCGCCTTTCGGTTCGTTGCTGATGGCTGATCGCTGAGCGCTGATACCTGAAACCATGACAAAACGCGACTATTACGAGATCCTGGGGGTTGCGCGCAACGCCAGCGAGGCCGACGTCAAGAAGGCCTTCCGGCGTCTCGCCATGAAACACCATCCGGATCGCAACACCGGCGACACCAGTGCCGAGGCCAAGTTCAAGGAGATCAAACTGGCCTATGACGTCCTCTCGGACGCCAAGAAACGCACCGCCTATGATCAATTCGGCCACGCGGGCGCGGAGGCCAGGGCCGGCGGTCCCGGGGACTTCGGCGGCGGGTCCTTCCAGGACATCTTCGGCGACGTCTTCGGCGACGTCTTCGGCGACATCTTCGGCGGGCGTGGCGGTCGCAACCGCGGGCGCGGCTCCGACCTGCGCTATGACCTGAGCCTGACCCTGGAGGAAGCGGTCGTCGGCAAGGATGTCAAGATCCGCATCCCCAACCTGGTGGAGTGCCAATTCTGCGGCGGCTCCGGGGCCAAGCCCGGGACCAAGCCCAAGACCTGTCTCACCTGCAGCGGCACCGGTCAGGTGCGGATGCAGCAAAGCTTGTTCTCCATCCAGCAGACCTGCCCCCAATGCCGCGGCAAGGGCCACATCATTGAGGAGGCCTGTCCTCACTGCCGCGGGCGCGGGCGGCTGCAAGAGGAAAAGACACTGTCGGTCAAGGTGCCCCCCGGGGTCGACACTGGGGATCGCATCCGGCTGGCCGGTGAGGGCGAGCACGGCGGCACCCCCGGGGACCTCTATGTCCAGGTCCAGGTCCAGGAACACCCCATCTTCACCCGTGAGGGCAGCCACCTTTACTGCGAAGTCCCCATCGGGTTCGTCGTGGCCGCCTTGGGCGGAGACATGGAGGTACCGACCTTGGATGGCAAGGTCAGTCTGCGGATTCCCGCCGGGACCCAGACCGGCAAGATGTTCCGCGTCCGCGGCAAGGGTGTGAAGCCGGTACGCGAGAGTGTGAGCGGCGACCTGATCTGCCGGGTCCTCGTCGAGACCCCGATTAATCTGACAGAGCGGCAGAAGGAACTGTTGCGGGAGTTCGACGGGCACATGCAGAAGGGCGGTTCGCGGCACAGTCCGCAGGCATCGACCTGGGTCGATGGGGTCAAGAATTTCTTTGAAAAAATGGGGTTTTGATCGTTTTTTTTGCCCGCCTGGCGAAAAAACCGATTGGTTTCACTAGCAGCCTGTCGAACTTCGGGGCCCCGTCGGGACAGCGGATCCGGTACACTGTCTGGATCAACCTCGATGGCCGGAGTGCTACTGCCGATGCGCCGCTTCCACCCGATGGACCGCGACAC
>JADNEJ010000565.1 GCA_016292295.1 Candidatus Thiodictyon intracellulare | reverse complement strand
GCGCACGCGTCGGCACCGCCGTGGCGTCACGCGCGGGGCCGTCGCCCGACTGCAAGAATGGCCAAAGTCGAGCCAACCGGTCCCGACCTGATCGGATTGCAGATTGAGGGTAGTCTGGTTGGCCCCTAGGTTGCTCGTGGTGGGGGTGCTGAGGATCGGGCCGGACGGGCGGCACTACCGCCACGCCGACCACCGGCATCAGTAGCGTCAGCAGCAGGATCAGCGCCGGACGATCACCCCAGGTGGGGATGCGGCCGAGTCTTGGTGTGTATGCGCATCAGGGGTTGTCTCTCGGGCCAGGCCCGGCGTGGTCCTGAAAACGGCGTCCGGCGTTGGTGGGCGGCGTGCTGCTATCAGCGCGGAAAGCGTCCGATGTTTTGGTGGATTATTCCAGCGGCGAATCGTTAAGTGAATCGTTAAGAATTGTAATGATGCCGGTGCGCCGGACCGCGGGCGGGACGGGTCCGGCGCCCCATCCCGCGGGCAAGCGCAACGGGTCCAAGGGGAGTCTGTGTTCAGGGCAACGCGAGCCTGGCGCCGCCAACCACCGGTCGCCCCTCCAGCACCACCACGCTGCGCGAGCGCAACAGGAGCGGCCCCGGTGCGACCGGCCGCTGATCCTCTGGTTTGGTCGTGTCAAGTAGCGCGGCGGCCCCGGTGTCCAGGGCGCGATGCCAGAACTGGCCGGTGAGCGGCGGCAGATCGAATGGCTGCGCCGCCTCGGCCATGTTCATGGCGATGTACAGGGGCTCTTCCGCTAGTGTCAGGGGTGCCAGCGTGAGGGCCAGGACCTGGGCCTCCGGGTCAGCCCAGGGTGGTTCACCGATGCTCTGGCCGTGCCAGGTCACGTCCGGCTGGTCCGCTACCTGACTGGGCTGGCCGGCCAGGAAGCGGCGGCGGCGCAGCGAGGGGTGGCGCTTGCGCAGCGCAATCAGGCCGCGCACGAAGCGCAGCATGTCGCGGTTGCTCTCCACCAGAGACCAATCGAACCAGCCCAGCGGGTTGTCCTGGCACCAGGCGTTGTTGTTGCCCGCCTGACTGCGCAGGACCTCGTCACCAGCCAGCAGCATCGGGATGCCCTGGCTCAGGAACAGGAGCGCCAAGAGGTTCTTGGCCTGGCGGCGACGCAGGTCCAGGATCGCGGCGTTTGCACTCTCGCCCTCCACGCCGCAGTTCCAGCTTAGGTTGTCGTCGGTACCGTCCCGATTGCCCTCCCGGTTGGCCAAGTTGTGCTTGCCGTTGTAGGAGACCAGATCCCACAGGGTGAAGCCGTCATGGCAGGTGACGAAGTTGATGCTGTTGATGGGTTGGCGCAGATTCGCGCCATAGAGGTCGCTGCTGCCCGCGAGCCGCGTCGCCACCTCCGGGATCAGCCCCGGGTCGCCGCGCACGAAGCGCCGGATGCTGTCGCGGTAGCGCCCGTTCCACTCCATCCAGCGGTAGCCCGGGAAGGAACCTACCTGATAGAGACCGGCCGCGTCCCAGGCCTCGGCGATGATCTTGGTGGCCGCCAGGGTGTCGGAGAGTTCGATCCCCCACAGCACCGGCGGGTGTTCCATCGGGCGCCCGGTCCCGTCCCTCGCCATGGCGCTCGCCAGATCGAAGCGGAAGCCGTCCACATGCATCTCGCGCACCCAATACTCCAGGCAGTCCAGGATATAGCGGGCGACAAAGGGCTGATTGGCGTTGACGGTGTTGCCGCAGCCGGTGAAGTCCAGATAAGTGGACTTGTCGAGCTGATCCAGGCAATAGAAGGTCTCATTGCCGAAGCCCTTGAAGGACAAGATGGGGCCACGGCCGTTGCCCTCGCAGGTGTGGTTGAACACCACGTCCAGGATGACCCCGATCCCGGCTTTGTGCAGGGCCCGCACCATGTCGCGAAACTCGCGGCGGTGGCTGCCCAACTGCGGCGTCACGCAGTAGGCGGGGTGGGGCGAGAAGAAGCCGAAGCTGCTGTAGCCCCAAAAATTCTTGAGGCCAGACTCTTCCACCGCCTGGGGCACGTCCTGCTCGTCAAAGGCCATCAGAGGCATCAGTTCCACATGGGTTATACCTAAGTCCTGCAGGTAGGGGACCTTCTCGATCAGTCCGGCAAAGGTCCCGGGGTGCTGCACGCCGGACGAGGGGTGACGGGTGAAGCCGCCCACATGCAGCTCATAGATGATCATCTGCTCCGAGGGCACCCGCAGCGTCGAGTCCCCGCACCAGTCGTACTCGTCGGCGAGCACCACGGCGCGCGGTGAATCGTGGGGTCTGACGCCTTCGGCCGCGCGGCGCCGGCGGTCCCAGTCGCAGATGTTCACCGCCCGCGCCCAGGGGTCCAGGAGCTCGATGTTGGGGTCGAAGCGCCAACCGTGACCGCGCGGGTCATTGGGGCCATCCATGCGCCAGGTATAGTGAGTGCCGGGCGGCAGGTCCACCACCAGCAGGTGCCAGGAGAAGAAGCTGTGGTTGACCTCCGGGTCCAGGCGGATCACCTGGAAGGGCTTTGGGCTGTCCGCCGCGGCATACAGCAGTAGCTCAGCCCCGCACGCGTGGCGGCTGTAGACCGAAAAGTTGACCCCGTTGTCCTCCAGCGTGGCGCCCGGCGGGTAGCGACGCCCCGGAAAGGTTTGATAGGGACCGTGAGACTCTTGCATGATCCTGACCTGATTCGTGAGACCGCGTGAGACGCGGGAAGGCAAGGACGCGGAAGACTCAGGGGTACACACAACGCCATGCGGCCGCTGACCCGGTGCGGGGGCTGCGCGGCAGTGCGCGGCGCACCCGCTGTATAGGCGCCCAAGCAATTATACCTAAGCGATAGCAATTTTCGGCTTTTTATTCCCTATAATTTGGAAATTCTCAGCGAGAAATGTTCGGAGTAGTGGGGCAAATGCATCAAGTTCACCGAAGAACTTCTTGCAGGCACATCGAAATTTTTCAAACGTGTCGTAATATTTATTGTAAAGCACTTGGCGTTTGAAGAATTTCCAGAAGCGCTCAATTAAATTAAGATATTGACAATAGGGCGGAGGCGGAAGTGGCTCCAGTTGGATTCGCGATGTCGTCAGATACGCGGCAACCGCTTTCGACTGGTAGTAACGGGCGTTATCGCAAATAGCGAGGATGGATGGGGCCGTCGGGTTCGCTTGCTCAAGCTGTTTAAACAAGGCGATCGTGGACGCGACGTCGATGGTCTCATCAAGTCGGACCTCTGCGCTCAGCGACTGAACATTGATCGCACCGTTGATATTAAGCTGCTGGCGACTCGTATTGCTCTGGATCGGGTGCTCCTTTCCGCGTTTGTTCCAACCGCATTCGATCACCGGGTTATGTTGCGGATGGGTCGCACCCATGAAATAGATAACGTCACATTTAGTGCTGTTTTTATTGATATTTTCGTACTTCTCAACGAATGCTTCTTGAATCTCTAGAGCCGGGTGTTTGCCGGGTTCCAGTTTGGCTTTCTTGTAGGCGTAGCCCAAGCGGTATAGGACTGCAGTCATGCCACTGTGCGTGTAACGCGCCCCCCAGCGCTTCTGGACATGTCGGGCGACGGCCTCGGCTGTCAGATATAGGTGACGTTGAAGATGATCGTCCAGTTCCAACAACTGCGTGTCGTCGAGCAGGGCTTCGTTACCGCTATAACTCATCCGCAGCAACCCATCAAGGCCGCCCTTCTTGTAACGCTTGAAATAATCGCGAGCAGTGTCTGGGTCGATCAGCACGGCATCGGCCACATCGGCCGGCGCACGTCCCTTACCGAACAAGATCACGGCGTTGATCCGATAGGCCTCGCGCACGTCTCGGGCGGCGCAGTGGGCCGCACGCAGTTCGGCGAGTTCGTGCTTGTCGAGGCGGTAGTCCAGCATGAACGCAGTTTACCAAAACTCTCGGCAGGTTACCCGCCGCGACTAAACCGGAATCTCACATGAGAGACGTATATATTTATTAAGAAGTTCGCCCTGATCGCAGGGGATGGAAGGACGGATAGTGAAGCATAGCATGCGTCCTGCCGCAGACGATGCAGAAAGCTGCCGAATCTCACTGATTCGCGGACGGCAGGTTTCTCTGCCAGCCGCGGCGATGGTCTCGGAACGGATCACGTTCCAAGCGACAGGAATCCAAGGTTTACCGTGAAGTCGCGCAGCGACGCTGTGGGAGCGGCTTCAGCCGCGACGTGACCGCGCAAGCTGCCCTGGCCTCGTCGCGGCTGAAGCCGCTCCCACGCACGCCTTTCATCGTCCTCAGTACTGCCGCCCCAGATCCACCCAACGCCAGGCCGCCCATAGCCCCAGCAGCGCGGCGACGGCCCCGACCCCGAAGGCGGCGAAAGGTCCCGGCGTGACCCACAGGGCGCCACCGATCAGGCTGCCGGAGGCCCCGCCGGCACCGAAGCTCAGGCTGTTGTAGAGGGCCTGGCCGCGGCCCTGGGTGCGCCCCGGAAAGTAGTGGTGGACGAGGTGGATGGCGGCCACATGAAAGGTGCCGAAGCTGGCGGCATGCAGACTCTGGGCGAGGATCTGGAGCGGCCGGCTGCCGATGAAGGCGCCAATCAGGAGCCAGCGCACCGCTCCCAAACCCATGCTCCAGAGCAGCACCCGGCGCGCCCCGAAGCGCCGCAGCAGGCGATGCATGACCAGAAACACCAGCACCTCCGCCACCACTCCGAACACCCAGAACCCGCCCACCGCCCCGGTCGAATAGCCGGCCGACTTGAGATAGATCGAGTAGAAGGCGTAATAGATGCCGTGACTCAACTGCATGAGAAAGCAGGCCCCGAGCAGTGCCCGGACCTCGGGGCGGCGCAGCAGCAGCCGCAGCACCGGGGTGGGACCGGACCCCACGACGGGCGGGTTATCCGGGACCAGCAGGGTGCTGAGCCAGGTCCCCAGATACAGGGTCAGGACCCACAGCGGCACTATCGCCAGCGACGCCTGCTCCAGGTGTAGTCCGAGCGCCCCCACCACCAGGATGAAGCCTACGGACCCCCAGAGACGCACCCGGGCGTAGTGCGCCGGCCGCACCCCCAGGTGATTGAAGGTGACCGACTCCAGGAGCGGCAGGGAGGCGTTCCAGAAAAAGCTGAAGAGCGTCATGGCCGCTGCCATGGTCCAGAACCCGCCGGCAACGAACACTGAGCCGAAGACCAACACGGTCCCCAGGGCGGCGAGGCGCACCAGCGGCATCCGCCGACCGAGGCGGTCCGCCCAGTGCCCCCAGAGCAGCGGGGCGACGATCTTGGTGGCCCCCAGGATCGCCATCAACTGGCCGACCGCCAAGGCATCGAACCCACGCGACTGGAGATACAGACCCCAGTAGGGGACTAGGGCGCCCAGGGCGGCGAAGTAGAAGAGATAGCTGGCCGAGAGGCGCCAATAGGGCAGCGTGCCCCCGGCACCGGCGGCCATGGTCGCGGGCTTCAGCGCGGTGCCGCGGCCGGGATCGGCGGGGTGAGTGGGATCACATCGCCGTTCTGGGCGCGCTGGCGCAGCCAGTGGTCCAGCAGGACGATCGCGAGCATGGCCTCGGCGATGGGCGTGGCGCGGATGCCGACGCAGGGGTCGTGGCGGCCGGTGGTAATGACATCCGTCGCCTGGCCGTCGGTGCCGATGGTGCGCCCCGGCAACCGCAGGCTGGAGGTCGGTTTGAGCGCGATGCGGACGTAGATGTCCTGCCCCGAGGAGATCCCGCCCAGGATGCCTCCCGCATGATTGGACAGAAAGCCCGCCGGAGTCATCTCATCGCGATGCTCGGTGCCCTTCTGCTCGATGCAGGCAAAGCCCGCCCCGATTTCCATCCCCTTAACCGCATTGATGCTCATCAGGGCGTGCGCAATGTCCGCGTCCAGCCGATCGAAGATCGGCTCACCGATCCCGGCCGGGACTCCGCTCGCCACCACTGTGACTGCCGCGCCGATGGAATTGCCCTCCTTGCGCAATGCGTCCATATAGGCATCCAGTTCAGGGACCGTCTGCGTACAGGGGCAGAAGAAGGGATTGCGCCCCACTTCTTCCCAGTCGAACCCACGGGGTCGGATCGGGCCGAGTTGGGAGAGAAAGCCGCGCACCAGGACGCCGCAGCGCTCCCGCAGGTATTTCTTGGCGATTGCGCCCGCTGCCACCCGCACCGCGGTCTCCCGCGCCGAGGACCGCCCGCCGCCGCGGTAGTCGCGCCGGCCGTATTTCTGGTCATAGGTGTAATCGGCGTGACCGGGGCGATAGCGGGCGGCTAGGTCCGCGTAGTCCTTGGAGCGCTGGTCCTCGTTGCGGATCAGGAGCCCGATCGGGGCCCCGGTGGTTAGCCCCGCGAAGACCCCGGAGAGGATCTCCACCTGGTCGGACTCACGGCGCTGCGTGGTATGGCGCGACTGCCCGGGCTTGCGCCGGTCGAGATCCCGTTGCAGGTCGGCTGCGCAGAGTGCAAGCCCCGGCGGGCAGCCATCTACGATCCCGCCGATGGCCGGGCCATGACTCTCACCAAACCCGGTGACTACGAAGAGTTTACCGAAGCTGTTACCAGACATTTGGGGTTAGGAATTAGGTGTTATCAAATGGATTTCAGTGACTAACGGTAACCGAATGGCCTGACGGCAGACACGCATCGCTGGCAAAGTACACCGCTTTCCCGAGCAGGGCTGGCCTCTATCCTCTTCTTCAGTACGCCGGCGGCATAACCTTTTTGGCCGGATTCAGCCAGGCGTTGCCCTTGGCCAGGATCTCGCGGGTGAGGGTACTGGTCGCCTGGTGGAGTTTGACCCCGTTGATGATGTAGTTATACCTGGAGGTCAGATAGTCGAACTCTGCCTGGAAGTATTGGCGCTGGGCAGTGAGAACATCGACCTGGGTGCGAGTGCCGACCTCTAGACCCGCCTGGGTGGATTCCAGGTTGAAGCGGGCCGAGGCCACGGCCGCCTGCCGTGCTTTCACGTTCTCGATGCTGGACAGGATGCCACGGAAAGCGTCCTTGACCTGCTGATCCACCTTGCGGCGGGTCTGGTCCAGTTGGTCCTGGGCGGCACGGAAATTGTAGCCGGCCTGACGGGTGCGTGACGCCACGGCCCCACCCTGATAGATCGGTACGGTCAGGGTCAGGCCGACGTAGGCGGTATCGGTGTTGGTGGCGATCTCGGCCCCGGAGCGGGCGACTGCATAACCCGCTTGAAGGTCCAGCTGGGGATAGAACCCGGACTTTTGGATCTCGATATTGGTCTTGGCGGAGGCCGCCGCATCGCTCGCGGCGATGATCGAGAAATTGTTACTCTGGGCGCTGTCGGCCCAGATACCGACCTCGTTGGGTTGCGGCGGGGCCAGCGGGAGCTTGTCGCCGAGCCTGGCCAGGGGTACATGGATGGGACCCACGATCACCCGCAGAGCCTCCCAGGCGTTGTCAAGCGTGGTCTTATAGACGATCAGATTGGCCCTGGAAAGGTCGTAGGCCGCCTGGCTGTTGTTGACGTCGGTGATGGCGACCAGGCCCACGTCGAAGCGCTGCTTGGACTGCTCCAACTGACGCTCGTTCGCCCGCAGATTGGACTCCCCCACCGTCACCGCATCCGCTGCCTTCAGGACGTCGAAGTAGGCCTGCGTGGTGCGCACCATCAGATCGATTTGGGCATTGCGATACAATGCCTCCGCCTGGGCGATGACGGTATCGGTCTGCTTCAGGGTCATCCAATTGCCGCGGTTGTAGACTGACTGCTTCACCAGCGCCTGACCGGTCTGGGTGCTGAAACTGTCGCGCTGGCTGAAGCTCACGACATTGTTCCCCACGTTGCTGCGCCCGTTGGACGAGAGGTCATTGTAATTCGCGGTCCCCGTCAGCCCGACATTGGGCAGCATCGGGGCCAGGGCTTGGGGGCGTTTCTCCTTGGTGGCGAAGAGTGTTTGCTCCGCCTCGCGCAACAGGAGATCGCTCTGTACCGCCAGATCGTAAATCTGGATTAAATCTTCGGCGCGCGGCGCGCACGGGACCAACAGGGTGGGCGTGACCACGAGAACAGCGAGCAGGGAAGGGAGCGGTTTCCGCATCACGGGGGTCCTGGGGCAGGGGGCGGCGGGGTCCGGCGACCTTGGGACCCGCGAGTATAGGCGAGGCGCCCGATCGGGCTCAATGTCAACGGACATGGTGCCTGGGGACCCTGGCCGCGACTGGCAACCTGAGACGATTAAACATGCGAAACCCTCTTGCGGCGAGAAAACTTTCTCGCGAGACAGATAATGCCGTCGGATCAGCTTCCGAGCAATCGAATCAGGCATCGGCGATTGACCCGGGTCGTGCACGCGCCAGCGGCGGCTACCTCGGTCGTGCGGTGCGCGCGTCCGTCGCTGCGGCAAGGCGTGGGCGCTCGAGTGTCGTCCCCAAGGCCACGGCATAGCGGACCAGTTCGGTCTGCGACTGGAGACCGAGCTTCGTCATCATCCGGCGGCGGTAGATAACTCGATTTTGGTCATTTTAGGCGACCCCGATCATCGTGCCAGCCGCAACCGGCAATCGGAGGGCCAGGGGTCCACACGGCGGGCCCTGGAGGACCATAAAGCCAATCCGTCTGGTCCGCTACGCGGCCCCGGCGCGGCGGCCGGGCATGCCGCG
>JADNEJ010000363.1 GCA_016292295.1 Candidatus Thiodictyon intracellulare | reverse complement strand
CTCACCAGCCATCTGATCGGGGCGACCCGCTACGGCTACTTGGCAACCAGGGGGGCTAAACGGTTACCGAAACTGTGGTCCTGATGCTGGTCTATCATTAACGGCTACTAGGATGGTCTCGCCGACCGGATCAACATCAATTGTTTCAAGAATGAACCATCGGTGAAATCCAGTTTGAAGTTTTTGCGAAGAACTCCCTGGGCCAGGGCACAAGTAGAGAATTTATATATCTCTACATTGACGACGCGCGGTCGATGTACACCTAAAGTTTCTTTTTTCTGAAACCAGCACAGAGCCAAACACTTGGGGTCTGGAGTTTTCGTAGGGGTTTGCGTTGATCTCCGCAAACCCATCAAAAATCCCCTCACCGCTACCCCCCGTTCCTCCGGTGCCCCCCTAGAAAAGCCGGAAACTTCAGTATACATGTCTCATCTGAAATTTTCGGTCATGACCCTAGTACAACACGATGGAAATCCTAATTCTATTTTTTTGAGTATGTCGTAAGATATTATTTTTTCATAATTCTACTGATTCCTTGCGATGCCCTTATTGCGTGCTGCCCCCATCCCTGTAACCGATCGTGAGCATCGACAACATTAGCCATCCGCATGCCGAAGCGGCCTGGGTGGACTGCGCCTGCCGCGAAGTCGCGGCCTTCTTCAAAACACTACGCCAAACTGCGGAGCAGTTGACGCCGCTGCAACGCTGGTACCGCGTGCTCTCGCGCGCCCTGGTGAAATACCTCCACGGCCGCGAATTGCACCCGCCGCCGGATTTGCCGGCCCCGGCATAGCCGGAACTTCGCCTCGGCGTGTACCCGTCCGCGAGCCAGGAACGGCCCGCGGCGGGCACCTATTGCTCCTTTTAGGACCACACGTTGGTGTTTCTGACGAATAACTTTACTCTACCGGCGCTCACCATTGCGGAACTTTACTGCTGCCGCTGGCAAGTGGAACTGTTTTTCAAATTGACCAAAAAAGACTTCCACATCAAGGTGTTTTTCGGCACCTCCGAGAATGCGGTGAAATCGCAAATCTGGATAGCCATTTCTACCTACATATTGGTGGCGATTTTGAAAAAGCGAATGAATATTGACGCCAGCCCCTACACTTTGCTATAGGTGCTGAGCCTGACCCTATTCGAGCGCACCCCGATAAATCAGTTAATTACTGATCAGGATTCCGATCCCGCGGACATTCTACAGCATAAAAAATTGACTTTGTTCGACTAAACGCTTGGACGCTAGTGCAACGCCACGCTTTTTTTGCCGTCACCGATCCGTGCCGCGGGCCCGCGGGTCCGGAGAAAACGTTGCGGACAGGGCGAATGCCCGTCAGACCTGAAGGAAGAATCGCGGCGGGACGCCGCTCCCACGCGGGAGCGGGGAGCGGCGTCCCGGCCCCGGCTAGCCCGTGGTGGTGCTGCGGGTGTTGAAGGCGACCTTCCAGCGCTGGGCGCCGCCGGCGATGGGGATGGCGGTCAATTCCAGGGTACCGACCTCGCTCACCAGCGCCTGGAGCCGCACCGAGACCACTTCGCCGCGCTTGCGGCCCTCGGCGGGCAGTTCGGTCTGGATCTCTTCGAGTTCAGTCAACTCGTCCGCGGGCCAGTCGGCCAGCAGCTCACCGACCTGATCGTCGCGGCGTACATTGGAGCTGAAGAAGCGGAAGCGCACCAGTTCGCCGACCACTAGCCCGAACTCCTGCGGCGGGCTGACCGGCTCGGACCCCTCCTCCAGACCGAAGGCCACGAGACAAAGCGCGTGCAGTTCTGGGTCGAGCTCGGGGATGGCCGGCGCGGCCGCCTCGATGCCAACATAGTAGGTGTGGGAGGTGCCGCCGCGGATGCGCACCCCGCCGTGGTGGCGGGCGTGGACATAGAAGGCAGCGCCGCGGGCGACGGCCAGATCCAGGTCTCGCGCATCTAGGAGGCGCGCGGGCGGGGCCTGTTCGGCTGTGAGCCAGGCGTTGATGATGCGCATGACCCGGTCCTGCAACACCACCGGTTTGAAGACGCCGCCGTTGAACAGAATCGCGGTGGGATGCAGGAAACTCGCCCCTGTGGCCGGCAGCGCGAAACCGTTCAGGTCCTCGGTGGCGCCGGTCTGGCGGGCGAGAAAGGCGGCTAAGTGCCGAGTCACGGCCGGGTCCTGGGCATAGGGCAGGCTGACCTGGGTCAGGGCGCTGCGGGCGCGCGTCATGGGCCGGGCGTTGGCAGCGACTTCGGGGAAGAAGCCATCGACCAGGGTGCTCGTCACCTCCTCCTGGGTCAGTTCGGTGCGGATGCTGCCGCTGATCAGGCGCGACCCACGGCTCGGCACCACCACCGGCACCGACTTCAGGTCCGCATCACCGAGTAGGGTCTCCTTGGCCTGGCGGCAGCCGAAGGCCAGGGCCCGGAACTGCCAGCGGTCCAGTTTCACCCCGTCGGCCTTGAGCTTGGTCCGCACCAGGTGGGCCAGGGTCAGATCCATGTTGTCGCCGCCCAGAAGGATGTGGTCGCCGACCGCGATGCGGGTGAGCTCCAGTGCCCCCTTCTCCTCCGTGACCGCGATCAGCGACAGGTCTGTGGTGCCGCCGCCCACGTCCACTACCAGGATGATGTCGCCGACCCGTGCCTGGGTACGCCAGTCGCCGTGGCTGTCGTTGACCCAACTGTAAAGGGCCGCCTGAGGCTCTTCCAACAGGATCAGGTTGGCGATACCGATAGCACGGGCGGCCTCGGCAGTCAGCTCTCGAGCCGCCGGGTCGAAGGAGGCCGGCACTGTGACCGCAACCTCTTGGGCCTCCAGCGGCTCCTGGGGATGCTGGACATTCCAGGCTTCCCGCAGGTGCGAGAGGTACTGCACACTGGCGGCGAAGGGCGAGATCTTTGTCACCTCATCCGGTGCCCCCTCCGGGAGGAAGGCCGCACGCCGATCCAGATCCGGGTGACAGAGCCACGACTTGGCGCTGGACACCAGTCGGATCGTGGTCGTGGACTCCTGGGCGCGGGCCAGTTCACCGGCGATGCGGCTCGGGTCACTGGGCCAGGGCAAGGTGAGGTCGACCGGCCGGAACTCCTCCGGGTGGGGCAGATACAGAAAGGACGGCAGCAGCGGCCGTTCCATCACCTCGCCCGGGGCCGTAAGCTGGGGGATAGGCAGGGTCGCATCGACGATGGTGTCCCCGTCGCCCTCCTGCGAGTCGATGTAGGCCAGGGCGCAATGGGTGGTGCCCAGATCGATCCCGATACAATAACGGGCCGCGCTCACAGCTCCACCTCCGCCGGCGCCAGGATGCTCAGGTCCCGCCCGCTGACCACTTTGGGCAGACGCAGGTCAGTGGCGCGCCAACCGCCGTGGACCAGGGTGCCGCGGAAGGGCGGCTCACCCACCAACTGCCCGGTGATACGGACTTCGGCCGGGTCGAAGCCGGCCTGCAGGGTGACCCGGCCGCCCTCGGGCTCGGTACGCACCGGAGCAATGGTCACATGGTCGTCCAGCACCCGGCGCAGTCCGTGGTGCACGACCCGGGCGGCGGCGCCGACCTGCTGGTCCGAGTAGTCACCGACCTTCTGCTGGAGGAAATCCACCAGGCGCGCCTCCTTCTGGAAGAGCCCGAGCAACAGCAGGGCGGAATCCGGCGGGGCCTTGTCCAGGGTAGCCAGCGGGGCCGCCGGTACCGTCTTGATTAGCATTAGGGCCGGAGCCGGCGCCGTGGGGGGTGCCGCGGTGGACCAGGCGCCGGCCTCGCCTTGGTTGAACGCGGGGTTGAAGCGGCGGTTGAAGGCGCTGGCAAATTCCGGGTCGTACAGGGCGCGCCCGAAGACCAGCAGGGCGATACCAAGGCGCCGGAGCATCCGGCCGGTCCACGTGGCGGCGACGACGAGCCACTTCACGAACGACCGGGCGGCGGTGCTGGACCGCTGCGCAAGGCTTGACTGGGGGTCTGGCATAGGGGTTCCTCTTGGATGCCGGAAAGGGCGGCGACAGACGCCGCGACAGACTGCGCATGGTACCGCAGTCGCAAAAGCCCGCTGGGCTTTTGCGACACTTGATCATGGTTCCGACCACTCGCCCTTGCGACGACCCGGCGCGACCGGGGGCCGCTCCTACGCGGTAGGAGTGGCCCCCGGCCGCGACGAATGTGCCCCGATCTAGCAGCCTGTCGGACTTCGGGGCCCCGTCGGGGTGGCGGTTCGGTACACTGTCGGGATCAATTCCGATGGCCGCCCGATGGCCGGAGTGCCACTGCCGATGCGCTGCTTCAACCCGATGGACCGCGACACTGACTTACTTCTGCCGCTGTCGGATCCGCCCAAGGCCGGCCCATGTGGGTTTTCGCGCGTAAGACAATGTTCTGAAAGGGAACGGCGACGCTGTGACTGAACAAAGTGGACGGAATTATGATCAAGGCGCCTGGCAGGACATCGGCCGGACTGGAATTCTCCGCATTGCTGCTTCGCATTCTATGCGGATTAATGTTCTCGCCTTCTTGAATCCGAAGGCGAAAACGATAGACGCTTATGAATTAATCGGATCGGTCCGACGACCAGTTTGATGCTGATTAATATTATGGATGATTTTTGTAGTCTACTCACTGAGCCAATAGTTGTTGTGCTGGATAACGCGCCGATTCATGTGAGCAAGACAGTTAAGGAACGCAGGGAATTTTGGGAAAATGGCTGGTTGGCACTGTACTTTCTTCCGCGATACTCGCCAGCATTGAATCTCATTGAAATTCTTTGGCGTAAAATGAAATACGAATGGATTCCATCTCTGGCTTACGTGAGTAAGACTGCATTAGCTTGCGCAATCCATCGAATAATAGATTCATTCTGATCTGAGTTTAGAATTAAATTTTCGAATTAGATTTTGACGGCATGGTGCTCCACAAATTTTTCCGTTGAAGTGCTTACCGGTAGACCACCCGGCGGCGCAGGGGCGTGATCAGGAGCAGGAAGCCGGCAATATCGGTGAGAAAGCCGGGGAGGGCCTTGATCACAAATCCGCCCAAGGCCGGCCGGCCCATGTGGGTTTACGGGCGCAACACCATATTATGAAAGGGAGCGGCGACGCCGGGACTGAACAAGGTGGGCGGAATTATGATCAAGGCCGCTGGGGAGCAGAAGGAAGAGGCTGGTGACTAGGAGCAGGGCGCCGTCCAGGAGTTCCAGGGCCGGGACCTCGTCGCGGGCCAGGGAATCGCGCACCCGCATGAGGACGCCGAACCCCTGACAACGGACCAGCCAGGCGCAGAGCATCGCGCACAGGATGGACAGGGTGATGGTGGGGACGGCGCCGATGATCGAGCAGACCTCGATCAGGAAATAGACCTTGATCAGTGACAGGCCGATGAACAACAGGAAAAAAATTGGCACTGTATGAACCTTTGGGTGCGTGGGGGACGCGGGAGAACCGACCGGGGATGCTGATTCAGGCGCAGGGGACAATGCCGCCCGCGGGGGGCGAGCGCGGCCGGACGCCGCTCCCACGGGGGCCTTAGTCGGCCCCGGACCGACGTGACAGTCCGAGGTTTGTGCCCGAGCGGTGCGTTCAAGTGGCAGCAAAGGGCGGGCCTGGGCCTTATCATCCCACAGTGCGTCGGCAAAGGGCCGCCGCCCTGAGGCTGCATGAGGATTTCCATGACCGCTGAGACCGATTACCGGCTGGTGCTCTGCACCTGCCCGAACCAGGAGTGCGCAATCCGCATCGCCGAGCGGCTGGTAGAGGAACGGCTCGCCGCCTGCGTGAGCCTGGTGCCGGGGCTCACGTCCATCTACCGCTGGCAGGAGGCGATTCAGCGCGACGCTGAGGTCCTGCTCCTGATCAAGACGGTGGCGAGACGCTTCGCCGCCCTGGCCGAGGCCTTGCGCGGGTTGCACCCCTACGAGGTGCCGGAGATCATTGCGCTCCCGATCGACGCAGGGCTGCCCGACTACCTCACCTGGATGACCCAATGCACCCAAATAGACACCTGAGCACCGTGGCCCGGTCTCTGCCCCTGTTGCTCCTGCTCGCAGCGTGCCTGACGGCCCTGGCCGATGAGGCCTTTCTGCCGCCGGAACAGGCCTTCCAGGTCGCGGCTCAGGCCGCGGGGGCGGACGCGGTGCGGGTGCGCTGGAGCATCGTCGCGGGCTATTACCTCTACCAGGGCAAGTTGCGCTTTGCGACGCAGACCCCCGGGATCGCCCTCGGGACGCCGGCGCTACCGCCCGCCGAGACGAAGCAGGACGCCTACTTCGGCGAGATGCAGGTCTATCGCCACCAGATCGAGGTCCTGCTGCCGCTCACCCGGGAGGCAGGCAGCGGGGACACTCTGATCCTGGAGACGACCTCCCAGGGGTGCTCCGATGCCGGTCTGTGCTACCCGCCCGAGCGTCAGCGACTCGAGGTCAGACTGCCCCCGCGGCCCGCCGCGGCGGCCGCCCGGCGACCGGAGCCAGCGCAGACGCCGGGCGCGACCCCAGCCGCGATCACGGTGGCGGCCGGCGAGCCGCTCCTGGCTTCCCCCGTCGGCGCCGGTGCCCAGGGCCTCGGCAAGGCCATCGGCGCGGTCGCACGGCGCAGGCAGGACAACGCGATCCCGACCGTCGAGGAGGCCTTTCGCTTCCAGGCGGAGGTGGCCGCCCTGGACCGACTGGACCTCACCTGGGACCTGGCCCCCGGGACCTATCTCTATCGCGACAAGTTGGTCCTGGCCCTTGAGGGGGCGTCCGGGGTGAGACTCGGGGCCTTCCAACTGCCCCCGGGCGAGGTCGAGAAGGACGGGATACTGCCGGACGGCAGCATCGGTGAGGTGGAGGTCTACCGGGGCCGCGTGGCGCTGGAGGTACCCCTGGTGCATGACTCCGGCGCGGCGGCCGAGGTGACCCTGGTAGTCAAGGATCAGGGGTGCGCGCAACAGGGGCTTTGTTACCCGCCCCAGACCCGGCGCGTCAAGCTGGCGCTGCCGGTAGCGCCAGGCGGCGCTGAGGTTGCGGACACGGGTGAGGCGGCGCTCCCAGTGGCGCCCCCGCCAGGGCCCCTGGAATCGTCCTCCGAACAGGACCGGATCGCGGCGGTCCTGGCCGGCGGCAACCTGTGGGTGGTGGTCGGCCTCTTCTTCGGTTTCGGGCTGCTGCTCGCCTTCACGCCCTGCGTCTTTCCCATGATCCCCATCCTGTCCGGCATCATCGCCGGTCGCGGCGCCGACCTCAGCACCCGCCGGGCTTTCACCCTGTCGCTCATCTATGTGCTCGCCATGGCCTTAACCTACACGCTCGCCGGGGTGCTGGCGGGGCTGTTTGGGGGCAATCTCCAGGTGGTCTTCCAAAACCACTTTATTATCAGTGCATTCGCTCTGGTGTTCGTACTGCTGGCACTGTCCATGTTCGGCTTCTTTCACCTGCAGCTGACCTCTGGGCTGCACGCCAGGCTCGCGACGCTCAGCCACCGGCAGCAGGGCGGCACCTTGATCGGGGTGGCCGTCATGGGCATACTCTCGGCCCTGATCGTGGGTCCCTGCGTCGCCCCGCCGCTCTTCGGCGCCCTGATCTATATCAGCCAGACCGGGGACGCGGTGCTCGGGGCGGTGGCGCTCTTCGCCCTGAGCCTGGGGATGGGGGCGCCGCTCATCGCGATCGGCACCTCCGTCGGCAAGTTTCTGCCCCGCAGCGGGGCCTGGATGGGGGCGGTCAATGCGGTGTTCGGCGTGGGGCTGCTGGGGGTGGCCATCCTGCTCCTGGAGCGCATCCTGCCGACGGCGGTGGCCATGCTGCTCTGGGGCCTGCTGCTCATCGGTTCTGCGGTCTACCTGGGTGCGCTCACTCATCTGCCCCCCGAGGCAAGCGGCTGGAGTAAGCTCTGGAAGGGGCTCGGGATAGGCCTGCTGATCTATGGCGCCCTGATGCTGGTGGGCGCCGCGGCAGGCGGCAAGGATACGCTCCAGCCCCTGCGCGGCATCCTGGGCGGGGCCGGCACGGCGGGCGGCGGCGCGCTACGCCTCGCCTTCCAGCGCATCAAGACCGGGGCGGACCTGGACCGGGAACTGGCCGCCGCGCGGGCAAAGGGGCGACCGGTGCTGCTCGATTTCTACGCCGACTGGTGCGTCTCCTGCAAAGAGATGGACCGCGACACCTTCAGCGATCCCGCGGTGATCGGTGAGCTACAGCGGTTCGTCCTGCTGCGGGCGGACGTCACCGCCAACGACCTGGACGACCAGGCCCTGATGCAGGGACGCTTCAAGCTCCCTGGACCGCCCGCCATCCTGTTCTTCTCGCCCGCGCTGAGCGAGATTGCCGATCTGCGGCAGGTCGGGTTCAAGCCAGCGGCTGAGTTCGTGCAACAGTTGCGGCAGGCGGCTCTCCCCTGAGACCGTCAGCCCGGCGTCGAACACTGCGCCAACCCGCCATTATGTAGCAGCCGCACATGATCCGACCCGACCGAACCGGGAGAATCTCCCTCTCACCCGATAGCGAGGAGCCCGATTCATGGCGGAGTTACACGTAGTGAGCGTATTGGTGGCGAAGCGGGGCGAGTTGGCCGGGCAGGCGCAGCTGTGTTACCAGGAATTGCAGCGGCTGGCGGCGGAGTTGGGGCATCTGGACGCGACGATCCG
>JADNEJ010000330.1 GCA_016292295.1 Candidatus Thiodictyon intracellulare | reverse complement strand
CACTGGGTCGCGGGCGAGCGCAGGCAGGCAGACTTCATCCCAGTTTGGTCCTGGCATCCCAGTTTGGTCCTGGCAGCTCGCCCGCACAGCGAACAGCGACAACGTCGGCCCTTCCCTTCGCCAAAGAAGCGGGGGACCTTGATCACAAATCCGCCCAAGGTCAGCCGACCCATATGGGTTTGCGCGCGCAAGACCATGTTCTGAAAGGAAGCGGCGACGCCGTGACTGAACAAGGTGGTTCGACTGGGGACCGTCTTCACCGCGGTCCCGGTGCTGGTGGTCTGCGATAGTTAGTACGGCAACAATGGGGCACGGCAACAATGGGGCGCAGTTCGGGGTGAGCGCGCACTTACTCTCGCGCCTGCGCATCAATGCCGACCTGTATGGATCCCGACCCCAAGACGTCCGGGGCGACCACGCAAGTACGGGGTCCGCACCGGCACTGCCGCGCAACTGGCGGCCATGCTCCACGCCGAGTCCCAGCGCCACACGCTGCACCTGCACGGCCGCATGCGCGAGGTGGTAACCGTCGAGCGCCGTCAAGCGCTTGGTCATGCTCAAGATCAAGACGCTGCGCTGTCCGGTTTACAGCCGCAAGATCGTCGGCTGGGAAATCTACGCTACCGAGTTCGCCGGGCAGGCCGCCAGCGTCTTTCACAAGGCCCACCGCTCGCCTATGAAGGGCGAAACCATTCTCGCCACCCTGCGACGCCTGCGCGTCCTCCCCTCTTTCAGCCGGCCCGCGGTGAGCGACGATAACCCGTATCCAGAGTCCATGTTCAGTACCCTCAAGGGGCACCACAGCTTTCCCGATCAGCCCTTTGCGTACCTGGAGCAGGCACGCGGCTGGGAGCACGGATTCGAGCGCTGATACGATAACCTAACACCACCATAGTAGCTTGAAATTCGTAGCTTGAAATTCGTCACCCTGGACAAGCGCCATCGTCGCGAGGACATCGCGCTGCTGGCCCAGCGCCACATCCTCTATCAGGCTGCCAAAGCGCAACATCCCGAACGCTAGAGCGGGGCGACGCGAATGTTGGAGCGATGACACGCGAGCAAAGGCTTTTCCCGGCGGGACGCCGCTACCACGGGCCTATGTCAACTCACGGTGTCGCTCAGTTCACCCCGCAACAGCAGCCCCTCCTTGGCACCCAAATCAAGGGTTAAGAGGTCACCACTCAGTTCGAAGGGGCACTCGCCCAGGAGCACACTCAGTTTCATCGCGCGGCCGGGCAGCCCGCCCAAGGGTACGCGCACCCCGGCGCAGGGCGCAGTGCCGCGATTGACGATCAGTACGATGATCTCGGAGCCCAAGCAGCGGGCGAAGCCGAAGAGATCGCCGACGGCGAGCAGGGTCTGGTAGGCGCCCCGGCGCAGGGCTAGGTACTCCCGGCGCAGCCCGGCGAGTGTCTGGACCCAGGCGCGCAGGGGCTGGTCCCAGTGGTCAGCTTCCCAGTCGAAGCAGGCGCGGTTGTAGGGGTCGTTGTGGCCGGTCATGCCTATCTCGTCGCCGTAGTAGACGCAGGGAACCCCGGGATAGGTGAAGAGCAGCAGGAGCGCCAGGCGCATCAGGAACCGGTCCTCCCCCACCAGGGTGAGGAAGCGTGCGGTGTCATGGGAGCCCAGCAGGTTCATTTGGCAGAGTTGGTTAGTATAGGAGATGCGGGAACGAGCGTCGGTGAGCCAGGCATCGAGTTCGACGGCGTCCAGGGCGATGGGGTGGTAATTCATGTCCTGCCCGGCCAGGAAGGCGCGCACCGGGAAAGAGAAGCCGTAGTAGTTCATGGCTCCGTCTTCCTGGTCGCCCTGAAGCCAGCGGGTCGCCTCGCCGAAGCACTCGCCGACGATGTAGGCGCGCGGGCTCTCCTCCCGGGCGGCGCGGCGTAGCGCCCGCAGCACCCGGGCGTTGTTGCGGGCACCGGCCCCCTCCCCCATCATGTGGGCCACGTCAATGCGCCAGCCGTCCGCTGAATAGGGCGGACGCAGCCAGCGGCGCACGATGGAATCGACGCCATCGAGGAAGTAGTCCCGCACCGCGGGATTGCCGAACTCCAGCACCGGCAGGACCTTGGATCCCTGCCAACACTGATAGCTCTCGGGGTCCGCGGGATCATGGAAGATATAGGCGCCGCGGTAGGGCGCGTCGACGTCTTGATAAGCCCCGGGCGCGGCGTGAGTCCCCCAGCGGTTGAACCAGGGATGGGTGTCGGAGGTGTGGTTGAAGACCGCGTCGAGCACCAGCCGGATACCCCGCTCGGTGGCAGCCACCCGGAGATCTACCAGGGCTTGATCGCCGCCCAGGTGGGGATCGACGTGTTCGAAGTCCTCGATGTCGTATTTGTGTACGCTGGGTGAGGTGAAGATCGGGTTCAGGTAGATGGCGGTGACGCCCAGGTCCTGGAGATAATCGAGCGACTGGCGCACACCGATCAGGTCGCCGCCGTAGAATTCGCGGTTCGGCCGCTCCGGGTCGATGGGCTCACCCCAGTCCTTGGCCTGGATCGGCCCGTCGGCACGCGGTGCGTAGGCGCCGGACTGCGGGCTGACCGCAGGGTCGCCGTTGCGAAAGCGCTCCGGAAATATTTGGTAGAAGACCTGGTCCGGCACCCAGTCCGGCGTTGTGTCCGCCAGGTTGACCCGAAAAAATCGCTCGCGCAGCGGCATCCGGGGGCTCGTGCCCGCCGCATCTAGCCACCACTGCCGGTCAGCCCACAGGACCTTGAAGGCGTAGACGGTCAGTGGTTCGGCCGGGTTGGGGATCAGGTCCGCCGCATAGACCCGGAAGCGCCCGAGCTCCCCAACCACCTCCATCGGGAGTAGGCGCTCCTCGTTGTCCGGCTCCAGCCTTACAAAGACTCCGGTGGGGAGTCCGTCGGGGGACGCCGCGGCGGCCAACCACAACTGGACCCGGCAGCGCCCGTCCCGCAACATGAAGAAGGGTGCGACCTGGTGATGGATCATGGCGGGTGCGGTCATGGGTCCCCCTGGGTGAGTGGGTAGCAGTCAAGAGTGAAATCGGTCGCCGACGGCGCCGAAACTGGCAACCATTCAACTATACGCTTCACATTGAGACATCGTCAACATCAGCAGCACAATCCAAGCGCTCAGCCTGCGTTTCTGCGCCTGCGCCGGGGGATAGCTGCGCTTTTAACCCGGTGGACCCGCTGTTGGAGTCCGAGCGCTGGTAGAATCGCCACACGGTGACTAGCGGCCACCGCGGTTGAGGACCTCGAGCCACCGACGTGCCGCTACCCGACCCTCGCACCTGGGGGAGCAAAAATACGAGAGCTGTCGCCACCCATGAACGCCCCGGACCACGCCCAGCGCATCCGCACCCGCCTCCTCCTTGGCCCTGGGGCTCTTGCTGCTCGCGGCCGTGCTTTGGATTTCACCGGCACGCGCAGGCCGACCTACGGCGCGAGACCGGCCGGCAGGTCGCGGCCCTGCTCCAGTCGGCCCTGGACCAGGACGCCGCAATCTTCGATGGCCTGCTGTAGGTCCTCGCGTAGGACCCCTGCCTGTGCCAGGCCTACCTGGAGCGGGAGCGCAAGCGCCTGCTCGCCTGCGTCACCCCGCTGTTTGCCGACCTCAAGGCCCAGCACCGCCTCACCCACTTCTAATTTCCACGACCTGGACGCAATCACCTGGCTGTGCGTGCGCAACCCGGTGCGCTTCGGCGACTGCGTCGAGCGCATCACCCTACGCCAGGCCGCGGACCGGGGGACGGTGGCCCAGGGGCTGGAACTGGGACCCTACGGGACCCTGACCCTGCGCGTGGTCAGCCCCTGGGTGATGGATGGCAAGCGGGTCGGCTACCTGGAACAGGGGGAGGAGATTGACCACCTGGCGCCCCGGATCACGGCCATCCTGAGGGTCGACTTGTTCGTGCTCATCGACAAGGGCCTGCTGGAGCGCGCGCGCTGGCAGGAGGGGCAGCGGGCTGCGGAGGGGACTGGGACCAGTTCCCCGGGGTGGTTCTGGCGAGCGGCTCGGTGGACCCGCCGCAGGATACCCTGGCCGCGACCTATGGCGCCGTCACCGCGGCCACCGACGCGACGGTCCCCACCGGCGCCAGGCAGTTGACCGCGGCAAGGCGCCGACTGGCGGCGCAGTCGCTGCCCCTGAGCGATGCCGCCGGCCGGCGGGTCGGGCTGATCATGCTCCTGGACGACATCACACTGGCACACCCGGGGCCGCGACCGCTCTCACCGCCCTGACCCTGGGTTGGCCGCCCTGCTGCTCGGGTTCTTCTGGTTCTATCTCGGGCGTATCCAGGACACCCTGAGCCGGCTCTACGGGGAGCTCCAGGCCACGATCGAGCACCAGCGTCGTGATGAGACACGGCTGATCGCCTAAGAGCACCACCTGGAGGAAGAGGCCGCCCGGCGTCGGCACGCCGCGACCGAGGAGCAGACCCTGGGCCGCCTGCTGTGCCTGGCCCTGGAGGACTCCGCCACCCTGCCCTTTCTCGACGCGAGCCTGGACACCCTGCTCGCGGCGGTCCCCTGGCTCAAGCTCCAGCCCCGCCTGCGGCTGATCGCCACCCGCAACTTGACCCCGGAGCGTATCGCCGCGTGCGCCGCCATCCCCTTCGCTGGACCTGCCTGTGCGGCCGGGCCGCGGCCACCCGAGAGGCGATCCACAGCGACGGCATCGGCCCCGGTCACGCCCGCTGCCTCTCCGACGTGCAGGATCATGGACACTACAATCTGCAGCTCATGCAGGGCGGGCGGGTGCTCGGCGTCCTGGTTCTCTACCTGGCCCCGGGACACCAGCGCGTCGAACGGGAGTTAGAATTCCTCGGGCGAGTCGCGGACGTGCTCAGCAGCGGGCTGGCCCGCCGCCAGTCTGCCGCGGACCTGCGCATCGCGCGACGCGGCGCAGGCCGCCTCTCACGCCAAGAGCGAGTTCCTGGCCAGCATGAGCCATGAGATCCGCACTCCGATGAACGGCGTGCTCGGTATGGCGGAGTTGCTGGCCGACATGCCGCTGGGATCCGAGCAGCGCGAATTCGTGGAGACGATCCGCAAATCCGGCCAGGCCCTGCTCACCATCATCAACAATATCGTTGACTTTTCCAAGATCGAGGCCGGACGCCTGGAGTTGGAGGCGCTGCCATTCGATCTCGGCAGCACCGCCCACGAGGTGGCCCAATTGCTGTCGACCCGGGTCGAGGAGAAGGGACTGGAACTGATCCTGGTCTACCGGCCGGACTGCCCTCGCTATGTGGTCGGCGACGCCGGGCGTATCCGTCAGATCCTGCTGAACCTGGCCGGCAACGCGGTGAAGTTCACTGAACGGGGGCACATCCTGGTCAGTGTGCGCCGACTCTCGGAGGCCGGCGGCGTCGCTCGCATCCACCTGCGGGTGGAGGACACCGGGATCAGCATCCCCCCGAGGCCCAGGCGCGCCTGTTCGAGTCCTTCGTCCAGGCCGCCCCCTCCACCACCCGGCGCTTCGGCGGCACCGGACTGGGGCTCGCCATCAGCCGCCGCCTGGTCGAGCTGATGGGCGGGGAGATCGGCGTCAGCAGCGAACCGGGTCAGGGCTCCAGCTTCTGATTCACCCTACCCATGACGCTCGCCACGGCCCCGGCCGTAGCGCCGGCGACGACCGACCTGACCGGGTTGCACGCACTGATCGTCGAGGACAACGCGGTCAATCAGCGCGTCTTTCAGGAGCAGTTGCGCAGTTTCGGCGCACGCCCCCAGGTGGTCGGGGACGCCACCCTGGTACTCGCCGCCCTGAGGGCCGCCGCCGCGACCGGTGCCCTCCTTTGAACTCGCCCTGCTGGACCACCTGATGCCGGACCTGGACGGGAAGCACCTCGCCCGCCAAATCCTGGCCGAACCGGCCTTCGCCCAGTTGCCCCTGGTGCTCCTGACCTCCTCCGGGCAGCGCAGGGACACTGAGCACTTCCGCCGTGCCAGGTTCAGCGCCTACCTGATCAAACCGGTGCTGATCGAGACCCTGCACCAGTGTCTGTCGCGCGTCTTGACACGGTCGCGGGAGGCCGCGCCCGAGCGGCTCGCCACCCCGGCCAACCTCGCGCTGACCGCGACCGCCGGGGCGCCCCCCTGCACCCGCCCGCTACCGCGGACGCGTCCTGCTCGCCGAGGACAATGCCACCAACCGCAAGGTCGCCTTGAGCATGGTGCGCAAGCTCGAGGTCGAGGTCGACGCCGTGCAGAACGGCGAGGAGGCGCTGGCAAGCTGTCGCGCCGTCAACTACGACCTGATCCTGATGGACTGCCAGATCCCGATCCTGGACGGCTTCGCCGCCACTCGGCGCATCCGCGCCCTGGACGGGGCGCACCGGGCCACCATCGTCGCCCTCACCGCCAATGCGATGGAGATCGACTGTGAACGCTGCCTCGCCGTCGGCATGGACAACTACATCTCCAAGCCGTTCAGGCTCGAGGACCTCAGCGCGGCCTTTGAGCGCTGGCTGCCGCGGGTACAGTGAACCCAGAAAGAGGAGTTTAGCCGCAAATGAACGCAAATTGGCGGAAATAATCAAAAACTTCGTCTTTACTGCATGTTCGCCGTACGGGTGACGCCCGCGACGATGCTAACCAGCAGTTTATTTGCGCTCATTTGCGGCCAAATATTCTTCTTAAATTCAGGGTTTAGGAACCTGCACGGCGTAGAACATCCGCCCGTCACCGCGTTCGACCAACACGGCGACGGAGCACCCGGGTTCCAATGCCTCGAGTATACGGTTGAATCCGGCCAGGTCGGCGACGTCTTGACCGTCCAGCATCAGGATGATATCACCCGCCGCGAGGCCCGCCTGGGCCGCCGGCCCCTCCTTGACCCGCTCCACCAGGACCCCGCCGTGGTCGATGTCGAATTGCTCACGCTGGTCCGCACGCAGGTCGGCAGCCACCATCCCGAGCCGATTGGGCTTGTCCTCCGGCGCTCCGGCGGCCTTGTCGCCGCTGCCGTCGTCGGACTGGTCTTCGTCCGGGAGTTCGGCGATCTTGATCTGGAGCATGACCGGCTTGCCCTTGCGCAGGACCTCCAAGCGGGCCGACTCGCCGACCGGGGTGGTCCCTACCAGGGGCGGCAAGGCGCTGGAGGTGGACAGATCCTTGCCGTTGTAGCGCAGGATCACATCGCCCGCCAAGAGGCCGACAGCGGCGGCCGGGCTGTCAGGCAGGACCTGGGCCACCAGGGCACCACCCGGCTGCGGCAGGCCGAAGGTCGGGGCCAGTTCGCGGGTGACGTCCTGGATCAGCACCCCAAGCCACCCGCGGCTGACCCGCCCCTTGGTCTTGAGCTGCTCGACCACGTCCATGGCCACGTCGATCGGGATGGCGAAGGACAGGCCCATGAAGCCGCCGGTGCGGCTGTAGATCTGGCTGTTGACGCCGATCACCTCCCCGTCGAGGTTGAACAGAGGACCGCCCGAATTGCCCGGGTTGATGGCCACGTCGGTCTGGATGAAGGGGACATAGTTCTCACTGGGGAGGTTACGGCCCTTGGCGCTCACGATTCCCGCCGTGGCGGAGTGCTCGAAGCCGAACGGTGACCCGATGGCGAGCACCCATTCACCGACCTGAAGGTCCTTGGCGGAGCCGATGTGCACCGTCGGCAGGTCGGCGGCGTCGAGTTTCAACAGGGCGACGTCGCTGCGCTTGTCGGAGCCGATGAGGGTCGCGACGAATTCGCGGCGGTCGCTGGTGCGCACCACGATCTCGTCGGCACCCTCGACCACATGAGCGTTGGTGAGGACATAGCCATCGGCGGAGACGATGAACCCGGAGCCCAGCGAACGGCCCTGCTCAGCGTCGCCCGGCGCGTCCCCAGGTTCGCCCTGATCGCCGAAGAAGTGCCGAAAAAAGTCCTGGAGCGGGCTATCGTCCGGCAGGTCAGGCGTCGGCACGCCCGGGAAGCGCTTGGCCGGGAGCGTGCGCTGTTTGCTGCTGATATTGACGACCTTGGGACCGTTCTCGGCCACCAGGGCGGTAAACTCGGGCAGGGCGTGGGTGGTGGCTTGGGCCTGCAGCAGCCCCCCCGCCAGCAGGCCCCCCGCCAGCAGGGCCCCGAGGACCGGCCGTAAACTCGCTGAAAGACGCATGAGGACTCCGTGTGACAGTCGCCGACAGTGCCGCTGCCTGCGACGGACGCGGGCCCTGGCGGAGCGACCGGGAAATTGGGGGCCGCGGGTCAGTCGGCCGCAGCACGATGTCCGGCCGCCGGCGGGAGCTCCCGAACAACGTACCACTTTAGCGGCGCAGGCAGAACAACGCCAGTGCGAAGGCTGGCCGGATATTTGGCGCCGACCGCGATGCCCATCATTGATGCCATCAAGGATCGCGGCGGCAGATGGGCATCGCTACGCTCTGCCCATCCTACTGCTCCGCCCTGCCCCGGCTCGGGCAGAACGGGGCATTCGCCTCGTCCGTAACGATTTCTCCGGACTTGTCGGCCCGCGGTACCGATCAGCGACAGAATAAGCACTCGGAACGGGGCAAATGCCCCGTCCTGCCCGGGAGAGACCGCCCCGGATTGCGCTGCGCTCCATCCGGACTACGGGGAGATCCCGACGCATACTTGCACCGTCACGAAACCAGGGAACGGGAAGAAAGATCAGTTAACAGTGGTCAGTGTTTCACTCGACTTTGGCCATTTTAGGCGACCCCGATCATCGTGCCAGCCGCAACCGGCA